>NZ_SMKS01000024.1:0-81009 GCF_004348435.1 Saccharopolyspora terrae
CCGTTGCTCTGGCCCCCGCCGCTGCCCCCGCAGCGCCGGCCGCCCCGAAGTCCGACGAGAAGGCTGAGCAGAAGGCCGAGAAGAAGTCTGCGGACGTCAAGCCGCAGGCGGTCACCAAGGAACTCCCCGTCAACTACGCGGCCCAGCTGACCGGTTACTGGTGCGGCCCCGCCGCGACCCGCATCGCCATGTCGTCCAAGACCGGTGAACTGCCCTCCCAGGCCGCGCTGGCCAAGGAGCTCGGCACTACCGAGAACGGCACCGACCACGTCGGCCAGGTCGCGGACGGCCTGAACAAGCTGCTGGCCCCGACCGGCACGCACTACGTCGCCAAGGACCTCAGCAGCCGCGAGGTCTCGCCGGAGATGACCAAGGAACTGTGGGACGACACGGTTCGCAACATCGACAGCGGCAAGGCCATGGTCGCCAACATCGTCGCGCCGCCCGGCAACCAGCCGCCCGGCTACCCGTCGAGCCAGACGATCTACCACTACGTGTCGGTCGTCGGCTACGACGCCGACAAGAAGAACGTGAAGATCGCCGACCCGGCGAACTTCGGCGGCAACAAGGAGTACTGGCTGAGCCTCGACCAGCTGACCTCCCTGGTCCAGCCCCGCGGCTACGTCGCCTGATCACCTCCGGGTGAGTTGACCACTGCGGCGGTCCCCTGTGGAAGGGGGCCGCCGCAGTCGTCGTCGGGTGGTCCGGACAACCTCCTTCCGGTTCGGCGCGTCTGAGTGATGACGTGACCGACTGGAGGGGGACGACCGTGCTCAAGCGGATCGGGATCATCACCCCGCTCGTCGCGGCGACGGCGCTGGTGGGAGGCGTGGCCGGCGCCCAGGCGACGTGGACGGCGGAGCCGTTCCCGCAGCGGCCGGGCCTCTCGTCGGCGATCTCCACCGCGTCCAGCGGTGGCGGCGAGACGTGGGCCTTCGGCTCCTACGGGCAGGCCGGTGGCACCTCGTCGACCTCGCAGGCGTACCGCCGCGGAGCCGACGGGAGCTGGGCGGAGGTCCCGGTCCCGCCCATCGGTCACCTGGTGTCCTCGGCCGTGGCCGGCCCGAACGACGCGTGGGCCGTCGGCTGGGGCTACAAGAACACCGCCGGGGCCCTGTTGCGCTGGGACGGTGCGGCGTGGACGGAGGTCCCGGTGGACGTCCCCGGCGCCACCCGGGTGCGCCCCGACGACGTGGTCGCGGTCGGTGACGAGGTCTGGCTGATCGGCAAGGGCTACGACGACGGGCAGGAACCCCGGCAGCACTCCTTCGCCAAGCGCTGGGACGGCGCGGCCTGGCAGGACCTGCCGCTGCCGGAGCCGGCGAACGAGGCAACGCTGGGTGCGATCGGGGGCGGCCCGGACGACCTGTGGATCGCCGGGACGCGGGGCGACGCCGCGATGGCCCTGCACTGGGACGGCACCGCCTGGGCCGAGGGGCCGGTGCCGCCGGTCGAGATGCCCGAGAACGCACTCCTCGAGGTCAACGACGTGACCGCCCGCGCCGCGGACGACGTGTGGATCTCGGCCGCCGCGCGCATCTACGACCAGCCGGAGCAGACCGAACCCGTGCTGCTGCACTGGAACGGCGCGGCCTGGAGCGAAGCTCCCGCGCCGGACGCGGGCGCACCCGGCGAGTTCGTCCACGCGGAGGGCGCGCTGTGGAACCTCGCCGAGACAGGTCCGCTCCGCTACGACGGCACCACCTGGCAGGCGGTCGACGGTCCCGACGAAGGTCCGGTCCACGCCGGAACCGAGGTCGACGGACGCCTCCTCGGCATCGGTTCCACCGACCCGAGCTACGAGGCGGCACCGTTCGCCTCGATCCACACCGGCTGACCGTTCTTCGAAAAGCCATCGCGGGAAACAGGAATCCCCTCGCCAACGGTGGGACGGCGAGGGGATTGCCGGTGTTGCTCAGAGCGTGAAGGCCGCCCGGGTGTAGCCGCCGACGGTGGCGTTGCGGTCGACCCCGCCGGGGATGCCGGGAACCTGTCCGGCGTCGCTGTGCTGGTGCAGCGCCAAGCGGGGGTGGCCCCAGCCCGGGTTGCCGGGGTCGCCGTTGTAGCGGGCGATCCACAGCAGCACGTCGTCGCCCGCCCACAGGTTGGGGTCGATGATGTTCTGGAACCAGTTCAGGCTCGCGTACACCAGCACTCCGCGGACACCGGTCGCGATGCGCAACAACCGGACGAACTCGGCGATGAAGGCGTTCGGGTCGGGGATCTCGGGATCCTCCATGTCGAGCATCGGCCACATGTTGCCCGGCTCCTTGAGCCCGTGCTGGCCCATCCACCAGGCGAAGTGCCCGACCTGCGGGTCGATGGCCCCGGGGCGGGCGAAGTGGTAGCCGCCGGTCATGATGCCCGCGCCGCGCGCACCGGCCACGTGGGCGCCTGCCGCGTCATCGACCCACGTCCGGCCCTCGGTCAGCTTCATGCTCGCGAAGGTGATGTTGTTGCCGCGAACGGCCGCCCAGTCGTCGACGGCGTTGTGGTGGCTGATGTCGATTCCGTAGTCCATGGGGCCCCCATCTGGTCGTGCTCGGGTTGCGCAACGCTCGCGGAGCGCGCCGTCGGCGTCTCCCCAGCCGGATCTCGGCTGAGCTGGTGATCAACCCGTGCTGCGCACACGGTCTCAAGAAAAGATCGTCCTGTGGGGTGAATGACTGGAATTACCACGTTTGGAGCACCCGTACGTCGCAGTGCCGATTGGTGCTCCTGGCCCAGCGGGCCGGAAACGGGTGATCTCGCCGTGGCAGGTGTGATGTTCGTGGTCCACTGGGGCGTGGACGGCGCGCGTTGATCTTTGGAAGCATCGGAGTCCGTTGGCCTTCGGGGAGGAGCGGCATGAGCGACGGCGTGGGGGACCTGCGCACGGACGTGGCGCACGGCGCGCGGATCTACGACTACATCCTGGGCGGCAAGGACAACTACGCCGTCGACCGCGCCGCCGCGGAGGCGTCCCAGCAGGTCTGGCCCGCGCTGCCGGTGCACATGCGCGCCAACCGCGAGTTCATGCACCGCGCAGGACGTTTCCTGGCCACCGACTGCGGGATCGACCAGTTCCTGGACATCGGCACCGGAATCCCGACCAGGCCGAACCTGCACGAGGTCGTGCAGGAGGTGAAGCCGGAAGCTCGCGTGGTCTACACCGACAACGATCCGATCGTGCTCGCCCACGCCCGCGCGCTGATGGCGCAGAACGGGCGGGGGAGGACCGCGTACGTCGACGCCGACCTGCGCGACCCCGACACGATCCTGAACTCCCCGGAGTTCCGGGAAACCCTCGACCCGAGTCGGCCGATCGGCCTGATGCTGATCGCGGTCGTGCACTTCATCGAGGACGACGACGAGGCGCTGGACGTGGTCCGCCGCATCGTCGACGTGCTGCCCTCGGGCAGCTACGTGGCGGCCACGATCGCCACCGACGAGTACGCCCCGGAGCTGCTCGCCGAGGTCCGCCGCGCGTACCGCGAGCACGGCGAAACCCTGAAGTTCCGCTCGCGCACCACCGCGCAGCGCTTCTTCGACGGCCTCGACGTCGTCGACCCCGGCCTGGTGCAGATGCACAAGTGGCGCCCCGACGACCTCGAATCCCTCAACGTCCCCGAAGCCGACATCGCCATGTACGCCGCAATAGCCCGCAAACCCTGACGCGACGACAGAGGACCGCGCCCGAGCGGAATCGGCGGCATCATGGGTGGATGTTGATCGACGTCTTCCCGCTCTTCGGGCTGAGATTGACCACGCCGAGGCTGGTGTTGCGGCTGCCCTCGCAGGACGAACTGGGTGATCTGGCGGAGCTGGCCGCCCGAGGGGTGCACGACCCGGCGTTCATGCCGTTCAGCGTTCCGTGGACCGATCATCCGCCCGAGCAGGTCGCGCTGAACGTGGTCCAGCACCACTGGGCGAAGCTCGCCGAGTGGAGCCCGCAGGGCTGGACGATCGGCTTCGGCGTGTTCCTGGACGGCGTCATCGTCGGGCAGCAGAGCGTCCACGGCCGGAACTTCGCCGTCACGCGCGAGGTGAGCACGGGATCGTGGATCGGGCAGGCCCGCCAGGGGCGGGGGATCGGTGCCGAGATGCGGGAAGCGGTGCTGCACTTCGCCTTCGCCGGGATCGGAGCCCGGCACGCCCGCTCCTTCGCTGCGGAGGGGAACGAGGCGTCGCTCCGGATCTCGCGCAAGCTCGGTTACGAGGCCGACGGCGTCCAGCGAAGCGCGCTCCGCGGCGAGCTGAGGGTGGAGCAGCGGTTCAGGCTCACCCGCGAGTCCTGGGAGGCCCACCGCTCGGTTCCGGTCGAGATCGAGGGGCTTGCTCCCTGCCTGCCGATGCTGGGCGTGGGAGCGGCCTGAGTCAGGTGCGTGCGGGGCGGTTGGCGAGTTGTTGGGTCGAGGGGTCGACCGGCTGGGGCGGGTTGGCCTGGACCTGCTGGTTGCGCCCGGTCTGAGACGAGCTCGGCGTGGCCGCCGGGGTGAGCTGCGTCTGCGCGGCGCTCGCCTGCGACGCGCTGGGGGTCGCGGCCGGGGTGAGCTGGGTCTGCTGCGCGGCGTGCGACGGGCCGGGGGTGACCGCTTGGTTGAGCTGCGTCTGCTCGGTGGAGTTGGTCTGCGCGCCCTGGGCCGAGGTGCTCGACAGGTTCGAGCTGACGATGCGCTGCAGGTTGCGGTGCGCGTTGTTGAGCTCGTGGCGCATGCCGTGGATCTGCTTGGTCAGCGTGTCGCCCTCGGCGAGCGTGTTGGTCTCGACGGCGCGCAGCAGCACGCCCAGCTGACCGTGCAGGCGCTGGTGCACCTCGGCGAACGTGGCGACCTGCTGCTGCATCTCCAGCGGCGGCTGGGTGCGCGAGATCGCCTTGATCATGGTGTCCTGCCAGCGCTGCCCGGCCTGGCGGTAGTGCCGGTCGGCGGCCGTCCGGTAGTGCGGGGCGACCTGCGAGTCCAGGGACATGCGGATGAGCTCGTGGCAGCTGTTGACGAGTTCGCGGGCGGCCGTGGTCAACGCGTAGGCCCACTCCCACTGCTCGGCCTGCGTGCTGGCGTGGCGCTCCTCGCGCGCTTCGTCCAGCTGGCTCCGGGACAGCTTCACCTGCTCCCAGGCGCGCTCGGCCTGCTCGGTGGCGGTCGCGGCGGCGCGGCCGGTCTTCTCCGCGTTGGCCTCGACCGCCGCGGTCAGCCGGCGCACCGTCTCGGAGCGGCGGGTGGTCTCCTCAGCGGTCTTCCGAGCCGACCACAGCAGCCAGCCGGAGACACCGGCGGCCACGAGAGCCAGGACAGCCGGGATCCACGTCACCCATACCTCGGTCCCCATGTGCCCGACGATGACACATGAGCGGTTGCGCCCGTCGGGCGCATGAGGAAAAACTCCCGATGACTACGTGCGGTCGCGACGCGTGACTCTGCGAAATCGGAATTCACCGGGGAGGACTCTGGTGCGCGCCGGCGAAAAGCGGTAGGGGCCGCGTCCTTTCGCCTCGGGATGGTTTGCTGTGCTGGCGGGACGTGAAAGTGATGTCGCAGAGCGAAGGTGGACATGTACGCGCGGTACGTGGCGATCGGGGACAGCCAGACGGAAGGCGTGGGGGACGGCGATGACGAGCGCGGCCTGCGCGGCTGGGCGGACCGGCTCGCGGAGAAGATCGCTGGTCTGGACCCGGGTTTCCGCTACGCCAACCTGGCCGTGCGCGGCAGGTTGATCGGCGAGGTGCGCGCCCAGCAGCTCGGACCCGCGCTGGAGCTCGAACCCGATCTCGCCACCGTGGTCGCGGGGCTCAACGACGTGCTGCGCAGCGAGTACGACGGTGACGCGGTCGCCGCGCAGCTGGACGAGATGATCGGCGCGCTCAGTCGATCAGGTGCGCACGTGGCCACCGTGACCTACCCCGACATCGGCGAGATCGCGCCGATCGCCCGCCGCTGGCAGCCTCGGCTCACCGAGTTCAACGCGCGCGTGCGCGAGATCGCCGCGAAGCACGGCGCCACCGTCGTCGAGGCGGACCGGTACCCGGTGTGCGCGGACCGCCGGATCTGGAGCCACGACCGCCTGCACCTGAACCCGGCGGGCCACGCGTTGCTGGCCGACGGTTTCGCGCATGCGCTGGGACTGCCCGGAAGCGACGACGCGTGGAGCGCCCCGTTGCCGCAGCAACCGGTTCCCGGCCTGGTGCGCGCGGTGGCCGCCGAAGCCCACTGGGCCGCGGTGTTCCTGGCGCCGTGGCTCTGGCGGAGGATCACTGGCCGCTCCACGGGGGACGGCCGCAGCGCGAAACGTCCCGACTTGCAGCCGGTTTCCTGACTCGCGGGCGGTTTCGGCCCGAACCGCCCGTGACCGACGTCCGGAATGCCCGGCCGGACCGAAACCGCCCCTTGTGCGCGGGAGGTCGGGTCAGAGCCCGGCGCCGGCGTCGATGGGGATCGTGGTGCCGGTGATGTAGCGGCTGTCGTCGGAGACCAGGTGCAGGACCGTGTTGGTGACGTCCTCCGGTTCCAGCGAAGCCACCGGGAGACGGTTGATGCCGCGGACGACGTCCTCGAAGTCCTCGCGGGTCGGGTTCTCCAGGTCGGGTCGGAAGAGCCCGTAGATGGCGTCGTTGTGGATCATGTCCGTGCCCACGGTCGTCGGGTGGACCGTGTTGACCCGGATGCGGTGCGGCGCGAGTTCCTTGGCGAGGACCTTCATCATCATGACCAGGCCGGACTTGGCCGCCGAGTAGTGCGCGGTGTTGTCGTTGACGTGCAGCGCGGCCAGCGAGCTGGTGATGACCACCGATCCACCGCGGCCGCCCTCGATGACGTGCGGCACGGTGGCTTTGATCGTCTTGAACACCCCGGTGAGGTTGATGTCGATCATGTCCTGCCAGGTCTCGTCGCTCATCGACAGCGTCGGCTCGGCGCTGAAGATCCCGGCGTTGGCCAGCACGACGTCCAGCCGCCCGAACTCGTCCACGCCAGCCTGGGCGGCCTCGGCCAGCGCGGTGGAGTCCCGCACGTCGGCGGTGCGCGCGACGACGCGGCGGCCGACGGCCTCCACCTGCCGGACGGTTTCGGCCAGGTCGGCGGCGGTGGCCAGCGGGTACCGGACCGACCCGACCGGGGCAGGTGCGTCGGTGGCGATGATGTCGGCGCCTTCGCTCGCCAGCCGGACGGCGTGGCTGCGGCCCTGGCCGCGCCCGGCGCCGGTGATGAAAGCGACCTGCCCGTCGAGCTTGCCCGTGGCGGATGTCCCCGTTCCTCGTGTCGACGAGGCTGACGGTATAGAGGATGATCTTGGAAGTCGAACATCAAGTCCGCAGCGGGCTTCGCGGAGCCGAAGCCGCCCGCAGGGCTACCGTCCTTCTCCTGGTGCGTGGCGCTGGCAGCGGATCGGTCCGCGAAACCGGCCGCGGCTGCTGCCAGTGCGGTGAGCCGGCCGGGGTGCCCTCGTTCCGCAGTCCGATGTGGACTGAGCGGAGCGCGGGGTCGGCAACGGACGTTTCGATTGCTCCCGCGCTAGTTCTTGCGTCCCACCACGCCGGCGATGCAGCTCTCGGCCTGGTTCAGCGGGCGCGACCTGGGGCCGTTCGGCCACCAGAGGTCGCAGAGCTCGACGTCGGCCGGGGCACCCAGGCCGGGCGGCAGGATGTCGAGTCCCGGGAGCAGCGCGCGGATCTCGTCGCGCGTGCGGAAGCGGCCCGAACCCATCGGGCTGTGCAGGAAGAGCTCCTCCATCTTGCGGGCCAGCGCGCTGTGCTCCGGGGTCTGCGGGTCGAAGAAGTGCGCGATGACGACGTAGCTGCCCGGGGCGAGCGCGTCGATGTAGGTCCGCATCAGATCCGGGCCGTCGTCGCCGAGGTGGTGGTGGAGGGTGCCGACCTGCAGCAGCGCGATCGGCTCGGAGAAGTCGAGGTGCCTGCGGACTGTGTCGTGGGCCAGCACCTCGTCCGGGTTGAAGATGTCGGCGGAGGCGAAGTGGGTGTGGTCGTTCTCCTCGAGCAGCGCCTTGCCGTGCGCGATGACCACCGGGTCGTTGTCGATGTAGACGACCTCGGTGTCGGGACACACCCGTTGCACGATCTGGTGCGTGTTCTCCGCGGTCGGCAGGCCCGAACCGCAGTCGAGGAACTGCCGGATGCCGGCCTCGTCGGCGAGGTACTGGCACGCCCGGTTCAAGAACATGCGGTTGGACCACGCCATGTCCTTGACCTCCGGTGCCGCCTGGGCGACGTGGTCCAGCACTTGGCGGTCGACCTCGAAGTTGTCCTTGCCGTTGAGCGCCGCGTCGTAGACGCGGGCGATGCTGGCCTTGGTCGTGTCCACGCCGACGGGTGCGGAACTCGGCGCCATCGACGACTTCTCGGACATGCCTGCTCCTGCTTGCTCGGTGGCCACGGTTGAGGGGTTGTCGCCCGGTACGCCCCTCGGGGCAACGGGTCCGGCGTGAATCGGCTGATCCCCGTGCTCTCGCCGCCGACCCAGCTGTCCCGTCCGGTCGGGAAAATGATCGCACACGGAAACGTCTTGAGGGAAAGAGTCTGCGGTGGTGCGCGTCACCTCTTCCCGCCTGCGAGCCTGCGTCAGGATGCGTGAACTTCTACCGAGGGCGAGGGGAGTAGGCGCGCAGGAACGCCTTGATGCCGGCGGTGACGATCTCTTCGCGAGTCGCTTCGTCGATGGGCAGCGCACCGTAGTAGGTCCGGCTCTGGACTTCGCTCCCGGCCAGCGCCACGAAGTGCAGAGCGGTTCGGCGTGCATCCTCGATTTCGAGCAGGCCCTCGGCCGCCAGGCCGGTCAAGCGGCGCGCGAGGTCCTCCTGCACCCGCTCCGGCCCGGCCTCCTGCCAGGCGCGCAGGACCTCCGCGGGGATGTGCCCGACTTCGGCCTGGATCTGCCGCACCAGCGCGAAGTGCGCGCTGAACCGGGGCATCACCGTGGTGAACGCGAGTCCTAGCGCGATCAGGTCCGACTCCAGGTCGACGATCTTGCTCAGGTTCCGGTCCAGGTCGCCGAGCTGGACCTCGCGGACCTGCGCCGCGCTTTCCAGGATCACCGTCCGGAACAGCTCGTCCTTGTCCTGGAAGTGGTTGTAGATCGTGCGGGTCGACACGTCGGCGGTCTTGGCGATCACGCCGATGCTCGCCCGGGTGTAACCGTCCCGGCCGAACACCTCGCGAGCTCCGTCGAGGATCGCCCGGCGCTTCTCCGGTCCGCGTGACGAGGCGTTCTCCCTGCTCAAGTCGCTCTCCCGAGAAAAAGTACAACGGTCATTGCACTAAGTGCATTACACGTTGTACTTTACCACTCGTCAGCTTCCAGCACACCGAATCCGAGGAGCGAAGATGTCCGCACTGCGCCTGGCCGTGATCATCGGGAGCAACCGCGAGGGCCGCTTCGGGCCGACCGTGGCCGACTGGTTCGCCGAGCAGGCCCGGCAGTTCGACGGCCTGGACGTCGATGTCGTCGACCTGGCGGGAATCCCGCTGCCCACCGCCATCGACTTCGGCGCCGCGCCGGATCCGCACGTCGCCGAGCTGGGCGAACGACTGGATTCGGCGGACGCCTACGTCGTGATCACGCCCGAGTACAACCACAGCTTCCCGGCTCCGCTGAAGAACGCGATCGACCTCTACCGCGCGGAATGGCGGGCGAAACCGGTCGGCTTCGTCTCCTACGGCGGGATGGGTGGTGGCCTGCGCGCGGTCGAGCAGCTGCGCCTCGTCTTCGCCGAACTGCACGCGATGACCGTCCGCGACAGCGTCAGCTTCCACAACGCCTGGGACCGCTTCGACGACAGCGGTCGGCCGGTCGACGAGGCGTGCAACGGTGCGGCCAAGGGCATGCTCAACCAGCTCACGTGGTGGGCGCGCGCGCTGCGCAACGCCAAAACCGCCGACCCGTACGACGTCTGACGAAGGGCGCAACCGTGAAGAACAAGCTGACGCTGACCGTCGTGCTGCTCGGTTACCTGGCGTTGCCCATGTCGATGTCCGGAACGACGGTCGCCCTGCCGCAGATCGGGGCCGCCCTGAACGCCTCCGGCGGCCCCCTGCAGTGGGTGGTGACGGGCTACTTCCTCACCGCGTCGTCGTTCATGCTGGTCGCCGGGTCGACCGGCGACCTGTTCGGCAGGCGGAGGATCTACCGCATCGGTGCGGCGACCTACGCGATCGGCGGTCTGGTCGCCGCGCTCACGCCGAACGTCCTGCTGCTGGACGTGGCGCGCACGGTCACCGGCGTCGGCGCGGCCGGAGTGATGGCCGGCGGCGGCGCGATCCTGGCGTCCACGTTCACCGGGAGCCAGCGGACCAAGGCGTTCGCCGCGATGGGCACCATCGCCGGTGTGGGCATGGCGATCGGCCCGACGCTGGCGGGCTGGCTGGTCGGCGCGCTCGGTTGGCGGGCCACCTTCGGAGCCTTCGCCGCGACCGGATTGCTCTTGCTGGCCGGAACTCTCGTGATGGAGGAATCCCGTGCCGAGCGGCGCGAGCGCGTGGATTGGTTCGGCGCGGTGAGCTTCATCGCCGGGCTCGCCTCGGTCATGTTCGCCATCACCCAGAGCTCCCGCGCGGGGTGGACCAGTCCGCTGGTGCTGGGGCTCCTCGCGGCCGGGGCGGGGCTGCTCGTGGTCTTCGCGAGTGCTGAGCGTCGCAGCCCGAACCCGGTGCTCGACCTGACTCTGCTGCGCAACCGGCGGTTCGTCGGGTGGCTGCTGGCCGGTGTCGTGATGGTGCTGGGTTTCGGCGGCATGATGTCGTACCTGCCGACCTACCTGCAGGGCGCGAACGGGATGTCGGCGCGGGACTCCGGTCTGGTCATGCTCATGGCGACGGCGCCGACGCTGGTCCTGCCGTTGCTCGTCAGCAGGCTGATCGACAGGGGAGCCTCTCCGAGGCTGCTGATCACCGGTGGTCTGCTGCTGATCGCTGCGGGCAACGCCTGGCTGACCCGGCTGCACCCCGGCATGGGGGGCTGGGAGCTGCTCGGCCCGCTGCTGACAGTCGGGTTCGGCATCGGTCTGGCCACCGGACTGATCGACGCGCAGGCGATGAACCAGGTCGACCGATCGCGCACCGGTATGGCCGCCGGTCTGCTGAACACGGTGCGGGGCGGCTCGCAAACGCTGGTGATGGCGTTGTTCGGCTCGGTTCTGATCACGCTGCTGACCGGTCGGGTCGGCGCTGAGCGGGCAGGCAGGGTCGCCACCGGCGAGTTGGCCGGGGCGGAGCAGGCCGCGCAGTTGACGCAGGCCTGGCAGATCGTGCTCTGGGGGATCGCGGCGCTGACCGGCCTGGGGGCGCTGGCCGTCGCGACCCTGCTCACCCCGTCCCGCGATGCCGTCCAGCGCTCTCAAGCGGTCCCGGCGACCGCTTGACCGGATCGCCCCGCGGTGCCCGTGCTCCTGGAAACGGTCACCGCGGGGCGTTTTCGCGTCCGCTGGGCTGCCGCGCCGGTGGTCAGGGCGCCTTGGCGGCCTCGGTGCACTGGGCCGTGCCCCGGCATTCGGCCACCCGGACGAGGATCCGGTGGAGTTCGTCGCGGCGCTCGGGCGGCAGGCTCGGGTAGGTGTTGGTCAGCTGGAACGGGTCGGTCCGGGCGTCGTAGAACTCGCGCTCGCCGTTGACGTACTCGACGTAGGTGCCCTCCGGAGTCCTGATCGCGGCGTAGGTCGGCGGGACCCCGTCGGGCTTCTCCTGGCGATCGGGGTCCTCCTGCGAGACGCGCGGCTCGTGGTGCTCGACGAGCGCGACGTTCCTGCCCGTTCCGGACTCGCCGCGCAGCAGGGAAGCGAAACCGGTGCCGTCGACGTCGGGACGCCTCGGTGCACCGGCGAGTTCGGCGAAGGTCGGGCGGAAGTCGATGTTCTGCACCGAATCCGGGACCGTCCGCCCCGCCGGGACACCCGGTCCGGTGGCGATCAGCGGGACCCGCACGTCGGTGTCGAACGCCGTCTGCTTGCCCTCGGGCAGCGCGTGCTCACCGAGGTGGAACCGTTGTCGGAGGTGAAGATGACGTGCGTGCGCTGCGCCTGATCGGTCTCGGTGAGCGTGCGCTGGAAACCGGCGAGCATCTCGTCCACCGCCAGCAACGACTGCGCTCGCTTGCGGAACTTCACGTCCGCTGCCCGCACCTTCGCCGCGGGCAGCGGCGGGAGCGCGCGCAGCCACGCCGGTTTGTCCGAGCGGTCCGGTTCGTCGAAAGCCGGAGTGCGCGGCGCGGTCAGCCCCGGGAGCGCGTCGGCGTGCCGAGGAGCCGGGGTGAACGGCCCGTGCGGCGCGAACGGCGCGACCTCCAGGAAGAAGGGCGTGCCCCGGGCGGCGCTGGAGCGGATGAAGTCGTTGCCGCGCTGGGCCAGCACGTCGGTCAGGTAGTCGCCGGGCCGGTGCCCGTGAGACCGCAACCGGCCGTTGACGTTGAGCTGGTAGTCGTACTCGTCGTAGCCGTTGCCCGCCACGGCCCACTCGTCCCAGCCCGGCGGCACGAAAGGACGCTCGCCGCCGAGCGTCCGGCCCGGCTGGTAGCCGTTGAGGTACTTGCCCATGAACCCCGTCCGGTACCCGGCCTGCTGCAGCTGGGTGCCCACGGTGTCGCGCTCGTCGCGGCGGTGGAACACCGCGAACCCGCCGTCGGGAGGCTCATTGGTGAACACGCCGGTGTTGTGCGGGTACTTCCCCGACAGCAGCGACGCGCGGGACGGGCAGCACAACGAGTCGGTGACGGTGGAGTTCGAGAACGTCACGCCGTCCCGCTGCATCCGCAGCACCTCCGGCATGAACCGCACCAGCCCCTGGTCCATGTCGTCGACCAGCACGAACACGATGTTCGGTCGCGCCGGGTCAACCGCGGGCTGCGGCGGGGGAGCGGTGCACGCGGCCAGGACCAGGCCGATGGCTGCCACGCAGACGGCCAGCCGCGGACGCGGCATATCGATCATCCTCCAGGGGACTTCGGCGCCGCGCACAGCATGCCCGGCGACCGGCGCCCCGCCAAGCGGATGACCAGAAGTCGAACGGCTGCGTGTTGCTCAAGAAGCGGCGGAGCCGCTGTTGGTGTCAGGTGTGGGACTCAGCTCGCGCCGCCGCGGGTTCTGACACGGCTTCTGGGGAGGACAGCCGTAGCGCCGTGTATTGGTCGGATCCCGGAGCCAGAAGGCGTGTCAGGTTCCGCCACCCGCACCGCCACGCAAAACAAGTCGAGAAAACGCTTCAGCGGACCGCGGTGAAGGCCGTGAGGGAGGTCAAGTCGCGACGGGAGACCTCGGAGAAGACGCCGCGCAGCGCTCGCTCGATCCGGTCGATCTTGTCCGCGGAGAGCGCGTTGCTGCGCGTGAGGAACGACGGTCTCGTCCCGCCGTGGCAGGCGATCAGCAGCCGCCCGCCGGGGCGGGTCACCCGGTGCAGCTCGGCGATGCCCGCGTCGAGGTCCGGCCAGATGGCCACGTTGTTCACCGCGACGACGCGGTCGAAAACCGCGTCGGGGAAACCGGTGTCGGCGGCGGTGCCCAGCCGCAGGTCGATCCGGCCCGCGCCGATCGCGTCGGAATGCGGACGGCTCGCGAGGTCGCGCATCTCCGCCGAGGGGTCGACGCCGCAGATCCGCCTCGCGGGAGTCCGCGTCAGGAGGCGGATCAGTCCGCCGGGTCCGTAGCCGACTTCGAGGACCTCCGCGCCGGCCGGGACGTCGAGGAGGTCGAGCACCTCTTCCTGGCGGTTCGCCCACAGCATGAAGCGCCCGGCCATCCGACCGCGCACACCGCGCGGGAGCGCGAACGGTGAGCGGCTCGGTTCACCCAGGCTCCGCGACGTCATGGCTGCACGTCCCCACCTTCCGCTTCAACCCGGGTTGAAGCCCTGTACGGGAGGTTCAGGACCAACGGTACCCACGAGCGATGAGCCTGGCCGGTCGAGCGAGCCAGGCCCACCGCGCGCGGGATCAGAAGAAGACGTGCTCGGGATGCGGGTGGCTGAGGAAGTCGTGGTGCGAGATCTCCCAGCCGTAGGCTCCCGCGTGGCTGAACACCAGCACGTCACCTGCGCGGAGGCGTTCCACCGCCACGTCGCGGGCGAGGACGTCCTTCGGGGTGCACAGCTCGCCGACCACGGTGACCGGCCCGCTCACCTCCGGACGCGGCGCCGTCGACTCCCAGCGGTCGACCGGCACCACCGTGAAGGGGTGGCTGTGCTGCCAGGACGACGGCAGCCGGAACTGGTGGGTTCCGCCGCGCACCAGCGCGTACTGCACGCCGTGGTTGCGCTTGACGTCCAGCACTTCCACGGCGTAGCTGCCGCACTCGGCGACCAGGTAGCGCCCGCACTCGAAGTCGATCTCCCGGACGTGCGCGGGGAACTCGGCGAGCACCGACGGCAGGCGCCGGGCGAACGCCGGCCAGTCGAACTGCCGGTCCAGCCGGGCGTAGTCGACGCCGATGCCGCCGCCGACGTTGATCACCTCGCAGCGCAACCCGAACTCCCGCTCCCACTGCGACACCGTGCGCCCGTAGTGCGCCAGCAGCTCCAGGTGGGCGTCGGCGGAGAGGTTGTTGGACAGCGAGTGCAGGTGGAATCCGACGAGCCGCACCCCGGGCAGCTCGCGGGCCGCGGAGACGCAGCCGGGCAGGTCCTGCTCGTCGATGCCGAACTGGGTGGGCTTGCCCGCCATGGCCAGGGTCGCGGTCGGGAACGGGCCCGAGAGGTTGACCCGCAGCAGCACCTCCGCCGTCGTGCCCAGCCGGGTCGCCGCGGCCGAAACCCGGTGCAGCTCCAGCAGGCTCTCCACGTGCAGCCGCTGCACGCCCTGCTTGAGCGCCTGCTCGATCTCCGCGGGCGTCTTGGCCGGGCCGCCGAAGATCACCGGGACGTCGGCGCCGACGGCGCGCGCCTTGTCCAGCTCACCGCCCGAGGCGATCTCGAACCCGGCGACCAGCGGAGCCAGCGCCCGCAGCAGCGGATCGGCGCTGTTGGCCTTCATCGCGTAGAACATCCGGCAGCGTCGCGGCAGGGTGGCCGTGATGGCGCGGACGTGATCGGTCAGCCGGTCGAGGTCGTAGGCGAACAGGCACACCGGGTCGCCGCCGACGCGTTCCCGCACGAGTCCTTCGAGTCGCTCAGTCATGGTTCTCCCGGTGTCGGTCGAGGTGGGCGCGCAGCGCGCGGGCGGCCAGGCCGCGTTCTTCGCCGAGCACGAAGGTGCGCACCCCGGCCGCGCGCCACCGCTCGTGGTCCTCGGGGGTGCGCGGGATCGCGCAGTAGGGCACTCGGTGGGCGTCGCATTCGGCGTGCACGCGGGCGAGGGCCTCCTGGACCAGCGGATGCCGCGTCTGCCACGCGACGCCGTAGGACTGCGACAGGTCCGCCGCGCCTTCCAGCACCAGGTCGACGCCGCCACCGGCGAGGATCGACGGCAGCTCCTCGACGCCCTCGGCGTCCTCGATCATCGCGATGACCATGGTCTCCTCGTTGGCCCGGCGCACGTACTCGGTGAGCTCGATGCGCCCGAAGCCCGGCACCCGGCCCCCGTTGAGGCTGCGCATGCCCTCCGGCGCGTAGCGGGCGGCGCGGATCGCCGCGTCCACGTCGGCGCGGCACCGCACGTGCGGCACCACCACGCCCAGCGCGCCCGCGTCCAAGGCCTGCAGGATCGCTCCGGGGTCGGCTTCGGGGACGCGGACGAACGGGATCAGGTCGACCGCTTCGGCCGCCCGGATGAGGTTCTCCAGCTGTTGCGGGTCGACCAGGGAGTGCTCGGTGTCGAGGATGACGAAGTCGTAGCCCGCGCAGCCGATCATCTCCACCAGCGGCGGTGACGGGATGGAGCAGAACAGCCCGTAGCTCTCGCCGCCTTCGGCGAGCCTGCGCTTGACGGTGTTGGGCTTCAGCACCGCTCCACCTCCGCCAGCGGGTTGGGCACGGCGTGCAGCCGCAACTCGGTGTCCGGGTGCAGCCTGCGGGTGGTCAGCTGCTCCACCTCGATCGCCGGGGTGAACAGGTCGAACAGCTCGAAACGCGCCTCCAGCTCGGGGAACCGGCGTTGGTAGCCGCGGATCTCCTCGACCACGACCCGCCAGAAGTCCTGCTCGGCGAAGCCGTAGTGGTCGGCGAGGAAGAGGGCGAGCTCACCGAGGTTGATGAAGAAGAACGCGTCCAGCAGGAAGTCGGTGACCAGGCTCAGCTCGTCGGTCTCGACGAAGGAGTTGCGGTTCTGGTGGTGCGCGGGCGTTCCCGCCAGCTCCGGTGCGGGTTTCGCGAGGTGCTCCCGGGAGAAGCGCACGCCGTCGTGGAAGTCCTTGAGCACCACGCGTTCCGGCTTCCCGTCGACGTGCACCAGGGCCATGTTCTGCGCGTGCGACTCCAGCGCGACGCCGTGCGCGCACAGCAGGTGCACCAGCGGCAGGGCGCTGACCCGCACCACCTGGCGCACCCAGTCCTCGACCCCGGTATCGCGCACCCACGCGTCGATCAGCGGTGTCCCGTCCCGCAGGCAGGCGGTCAGGCCGGTGAACGGGATCGCCCGCTCGCCGGTTCCCAGGTGCGGGTGCAGGCTCTCGCGCCAGATGCACGCGAGCGCGCCGTAGGTGTCGGCCTGCAGCAGGTCGGCTTCCGGCGTCACCGACACGCCCAGCTCCTCGCCGAGCAGGATCGGCCGCAGCTCGCCGGACAGGTAGTCGTCGCCGGCGACGACCTCGCGCAGCCAGTCGGTGATGCGCGGGGCGTTGCGCACGGTGTGCGCGGCCAGTCCGCGGCTGGTGGAGGTGTTCACCATCGACATCGACAGCTTGAGGTAGGGACGTTCGGGGGCGTCGCGGCAGGTCAGGGTGCGGATCGACTGCTGGGCGAGGAACTCGTCCGGGTCGTCGCCCAGCGGGATCAGCTCACCGCGGCCGAGCTGCTCGGAGAACGCCCGCGCGATGCGCTCCCGCCACTGCCACGGGTGCACCGGGACCAGCACGTAGTCGTCCGGGTCGCGGCCCGCGTCCTCGATCCGGCGGTGGAAGCCCTCGACCGCGGTGCCCAGCTGCTCGGTCACGTAGTCGCCACCGAGGGACGCGGAACCGCTGACCTCGGTGATGTCGCGGTGCGCCGCCAGCCACAGCGGGCGCAGCGGGTTCGCGAACTCCGGGCCGAAGGCGATGTCGTCGGCGACGTCGAACCCGAGGCGCGACTTGTACGTCGGGTGGTAGCGGTGGCCGTCGGTGATGGCCGATTCCAGGACGTCGTGGTCCGCAGTGGACGGTGGGTCCTCGCGGAGGTGCTCCGACAGCGCGTCCTTGAACAACGTCTCCTCCAGCTCGCGGGCGAAGCCGGGGAGGTGGTCGGGGTCGGCGTCCAGGGACTTGCGGACCTCCGAGAGGAACCGGGTGACCGACTCGGCCTCGACGCCGTCGCGCAGCACCGGCGAGGTCAGCCCGACCCGGCCGAACCCGAACCGGCGCACCGCGCTGAAGGAGTAGCGGACGGGTTGGCCGTCGCGGTCGATCCCGGTGACGACGTGCTCGTCGCCGTCCCGGTCGGTGCGCACAGCGCCTTCGTAGAGCAGGGATTCGACCAGCTGGCGGAACACGCGGCGCCGCACGTCCGCGGCGCGGGGGTCGCTCAGCGCTGCCTGCACGAGCTCGGCGGTCATCGGCTCACCTCGTGAATCGGGTTGGGGATGTCGACGTAGAGCGGGTTCTCACCGCGCTCGGCGAAACGGCTGAGCAGGTTCGCCTTGGCGGGCAGTGTCGGCGACTCGCGCAGTTCGGCCGCGTAGCGCCCGGGGACGCCGCGCAGGAACTCGCGCACGACCTGCCACAGCACCCGCTCACCGGCGGGCGTGCAGCGGCCGAGCACCGCGACCACGTGCCCGAGGTGGTTGGTGACCAGGTGGTACCGCAGCCGGTGCCACGCCTCGGAGTCGTCGTAGAGAACCGGGCTGCTCGGGGGCAGGACCCCGTCCGGGACGCGATCGCGGTCGGCGCTGGTGCCTTCCATGTCGCGCACGTAGAACCTGCTCGGCCAGCCGTCCTCGGTGTGCAGCAGGCTGTTCTGCACGTGGGCTTCGAAGCCGATGCCGTCGTCGGTGAACACCGCCAGCAGCGGACCCAGCGAGATCCGCAGGTAGCGGCGCAGCCACTCGGCGACGTGCTCGGCGGTCAGCGGGCCCGCCTGCTCGACGAGGTCCACCAGCGCCGGACGCCGGTCGACCCGGTCCTCCAGCAGCGCTGCGAGCACGCGCGGCGCGATGTCGGTGCCCGCGAACGGGTTCCGGCGGAACAGCACGGCGAAGTCCGCCGCCAGGTCGCCGACCGCCGCCGGGTCGAGGGTGCGGTACCCGGTCTCCGGGAGGACCTCGAAACCCTCGTGATACCAGTGCTTTTCGAGCGCGGCCACCAACCGGCCCGCGTCGGCGGCGCGGTGCAGGTGCTCGACGGGGTTGTTGCGCACGAAGTTGGTGATGCGCACGTGCAGCGGCAGCTTCCACGCGGTCGGGAACCCGGGATCGCAGACGGTGCGCACCGAGGACGTCGCGTACACCCGCGCTCCCACCGGACCCAGCGGAGTCAGCCGCCCGGCCTCGATCAGCTCCTGCACCCGGGGCTGTTCCCGCAGGTAGCGGTCCTGCCACGGGTGCACGGGGAGGACCGAGAGGTCCTCCTGCGGCAGCCACGGCCCGTCGCCGACCCGCTCCTCGGCCAGCAGCTCGGGCGCGGCGGCCCAGTGGTGCAGCCGGAACGACGCGCCGAGCTCCGGGGCGTAGCGCTCCAGGTCCTCGTCGCTGATCCCCTCCGCGCTCTTGGGCGTCGGGTGGAACGGGTGTCCCAGCAGCAGCGACTGCTCCGCCTGCCGAGTGATCTCCGCCGGATCGGTCGCGGCCGCGAACGCGGGCCGGTCCAGGTAGCGCGCCGTCCGGGCGACGCTGTTGGCGACCTGGCGCCGGAAGCGCTCCACCGCTTCCCGCGGCGCCGTCGCGCAGCGCCCGGCCAGCTCGTCGGCCACCAGCGCCACGAACTCCTCGTGCGAGAGCGCGACCCCGTCCCGGAGCACCTCCGCCCCGTAGACGTGGTGCCCGATCTCGGACCGGTGCCGGACCTCCGCGCGCAAGCTGCTCGGATGTCGGGCACCGGTGCGCAGCGGGATGCGCACCGAGCCGGCGCCGAACTCGCCGCCGACTTCCCTGACCAGCGCGTTCAGCAGCCGTTGCCGGGCCGCCGCACGTGCCACAACGTCGTTCACCTCAACACCTTCTCGTGAGTCTCAACCGGGGCGGAGGTGCCGGTGGCACCCTCCGCCGCCTTCGTACGGCCGGCCATCGCCAGCAGTGCGGCGACGCCCAGCAGGGCGCCGATGAGGGAGAACACCGCCGCCGGTGGCAGCAGGACCGCCAGGACGGCGCCCGCGAGCGGGCCGAAGACCTGACCGAGGTCGAGCACCCCGGTGCTGAACCCGAACGCCGTGCCCGAACCGCGCTCCGGCACGTGGTGGGCGTTGACGTGCAGCACCGACTGCACGAGCGCCGCGAAGCAGAATCCCTGCACGATCCGCAGCGGGATCAGCGCTTCGACGCTCACCAGGCCCTGCAACGCCACCGCGAGCGCGCAGCAGGCCGCCGCCACGGCGAACCCCAGCTGCGCGGGCCTGCGGTCGTTGCGTCGGCCCCACCAGGGGCTTCCCGCGCACGACGCCGCCCAGGTCAACGCCTGCAGAACGCCCACCCACACCGTCGCGGTGGCCACCGACCCGGACATCCGCTCGACCTGCGGTGCGAAGACCACCACCAGCGCGTAGATCGCGGCCTGCGCCGCGAAACCGGCCAGCAGCATCAGACGGCTCTCCCTGCGCCTGAGCAGCAGCCCCGCGATCGCGCGCGGCGAATGGCGTTCCCGCGCCTGCGCAGGTGGTTCGGTCAGCGAGCACGCGGCCAGCACGCTCGACAGCACGAGCATCCCCGCCACCGCCGCGAACAACGGCCCGAACCCGATCTCGGTGGCCAGCAACCCGCCCACCAGCGGCCCCAGCAGCGAACCCGCCGCGGTGGCGCCGAAGAGCATCCCGAGCGCGCGCCCGCGCCGGTCGGTCGAGGCCGCGGCGGTCGCGTAGGAGGCGGTCGCGCTGACCACGCCGCCGCACGCGCCCTGCAGCAACCGGCAGGCCAGGAACTCCTCCGGTGTGCTCGCCAGCGCCATCAGCGCGATCGCCAGGCCCAGTCCCGCGTGGGCGCGCACCACCATCGCCTTGCGGCCGAACCGGTCGCCGACCCAGCCCCACAACGGCCCGCTGACCAGCTGGACCACGGCTGGAGCCGCCACCGAAACCGCCGTCCACCAAGGGATCTCGGCTCGGGGCGTGCCGAGCCCGGCCAGGTAGAACGGCAGCAGCGGGACGACGATCGTCAATCCCGCGGTCGCCGCGAACTGCCCCAGGCACAGCACGGGATAGGTCCTGCCCGGCGAGAACATCACGCCCTCAACTCCCCGACGAGCGGATTCGGCACCGACCCGACACCGGCGGGCATGCTCACACCGCTGGAGCTGCCCTGCCGGAGCAGCGGCTCCAGCACCCGGCGGCTGGGCCAGGAATCGGCTCCCAGCAGGCACTTCCGCAGCACCTCGCGCACCTCGGCGGGCTGCGAGGGCAGGAGCTCCCGCACCGCCTGGTGCAACTGCGCCCACAGCTCCCGCTCGTCCACGCCGAAGTGACGGCGCAGGGCGTCGGCGATGCCGTAGAGGTTAACCTGGAACCCGAGGGTCTGCAGGTAACCGACCAGCGATTCCGCCGAGTCGAGCCGGAGCGACTGCGGCGCACCGGGTTTGATGACGTACTGCGGATCCGGCGTACCGGCCGCGCGCATCCACTCCGGGAACAGCCGCAGCGTGTCGTGATCGCGCAGCACGAACTGCTCCACGCGTCCCTCTTCCAGCCGCACCACCACGTTCTGGCCGTGCAGCTCCGGCAGCACCCCGCGGCTCAGGAAGCCGAACGCGACCTCGCAGAACGAGCGCGCCAGGTCGGCGAAGAACCGGACCGGGTCGAACCGGTCGGAGATCGCCGGTGCCAGCACGTCCCACTCGTGCGCGGCCAGCGCCGCCATCGGCAGCACCAAGCCGTCGAGCTCCGGGTAGATCCGGACCTGCGCGGCGAGCTGCCCGGGCCGGTCCCCGAACTCGTCGTCCGGGTCGTGCCACCCGGCCCAGACCCGCTCGTCGCACAGCGCGACCCGCTCGCCCAGCGCCGGAACCCGGTCGAGCAGATCGGCCATGCAGCGCTGGGCCCGCTCGGCGTTGGCCAGGTAGCGAGGCGGAAGCAGCCGCGTCGCGCCCAGCGTGGCGACTCCGAGCGGGAGCTTGACGTGCCGGTCGGTCTCGGGTTCCGCGACCAGGGTGCGCAGCGAGGAGGTGGGGTGGAAACCGCCGAGCCCGCGAGCCAGCGGAACCACCGCCCCCTCCGCCATCTCCGCACCGAAGGACTCCGCCAGGACGTGCTGGAACTGCCACGGGTGCACCGGGATCGGCTGGTAGTCCTCCCCGGCCTCGTCGAGCACCTGCTGCTCGGCGGGGGAGAGGACCAGCTCGGCGAGGTGGTGCGAGAGCGGGTCGGCGCCGTGGACGAGGCGGTCGCGGCGCACCGCCACCCAGTCCAGCCCCCACGGCTCACCGCGCATCGGGCCGTACCGCTCGACCTCCTCCGCGCGCCACCCCGCCGCCGCCCGGGAGGTGGGGTGGAACGGGCGGTTGCGCGTCGCCGCCAACCGCTCACCGGCCAGCAGCCTGCCGTCCCGCGGAGTCAGGTCGAGGGACGTGCGCTGCTCGCGCAGCACCTCCGCGTGCTCCACCGCGGCCCGCAGGTCCGCGGCCACCTCGGACGAGTCCTCGCTCACCAGGGAGAGGAGCTCGGCCGGCGTCAGCGACCGGGTCCCCTCGAACAGGACCGGGCCGCCGGCGTGGCGATGGCGTTGCAGCGCGCCGCCGGAGACGATCCGGAAGCGCACCGCGCCGGCCGCCAGAGTGATCCGGCCCCAGCCCGGTGGCTCCTCGGTGAGCTCGACGAGCTCCTCCTGCAGCAGCACGTCGATGAGGTCCCGCATGACCAGCTCGGCCGATCCGACCTGCATCAGTACAGGTCCAGCCAGGTGCCGACGCCCTGCTCCTTGGCGCGCTCGTAGACCGCGCCCGCGCAGGCGATGTCCTCCACGGCCATGCCCATCGGGTTGAGCACGATGATCTCGTCGTCATCGGTGCGGCCCGGCCGGGTGCCCGCCAGGATCTCGCCGAGCTCGGCGTGCAGCTGCTCGCGGGAGAACGAGCCCTCCAGCACCAGCTGGTTGATGATCTTCTTCTCGCGGTTGCTCTGGTCCCAGTCGTCCACCACGACCTTGTCGGCCTTGAGGAAGACCTCCTTGTGCACGTCCATGATGGACACGTTGCACAGCAGCGCACCGGGCTTGAGCCAGTCGGAGACGATGTAGGGCTCGCTGGTGACGGTGCACGGAACGACCAGGTCACCGGCACGCACGGCCTCTTCGGCGGTCTCGGTCACGTGGGCCTTGACCGACGGGTGCTCGCGGCCGATCCGCTCGGCCAGCGCGTGCGCGGCCTCCGGTCGCTGGTCGTGCAGGTGGACCTGCTGGATGCAGTCGAACTGCTCCAGCAGCGCCGTGATCTGGGTGCTGCCGATGAGGCCGCAGCCCACCAGCGCGACCTCGGAGAACCCGGCGCGCGCCAGGTGCCGCGCGGCCAGGCAGGTCACGCCCGCGGTGCGCCAGGCGCTGATCAGGCTTCCTTCGAGCACCGCCACCGGGTAGTTGCTCTCCGGGTCGTTGAGCACGATGACGGCGCTGGCGCGCTCCTTGCCGCGCTCGGCGGGGTTGTCGTGCTTGCTGCCGATCCACTTGATGCCGGACAGCCCGGGGTCTCCGACGTGCGCGGGCATCGCGATGATCCGGTCAGCGATGTGGCCCTGCTTGCCCGCCACCCGCAGGTACGGCTTGAGCGGCTGCACGGTCTTGCCCTCGGAGTGGGCGATCAACCCGGCGTTGAGCGCTTCCACGTAGAGCTCGGACGCCGCGCCGCCGACCGCTGCGATGTCGCTGCGGCTCAGGTAGAGCATCTGCGGGGATTCCTCGGTGGTCACCGGTCTTCTCCTTCGTGTTGCGGTGTTCTGGTCAGTTCGAGCAGCGCTGGCGGGCGGCGTCGAACCAGTCGTCGTCGTAGATCAGGTCGAGGTAGCGGTCCCCGCGGTCCGGGAACACCGCCACCACCCGGCACGGGCGGGGGAGTCGCGGCAGCGTGCGCTGCACGGCGGCGACCACCGCTCCGGTCGACCCGCCGGCGAAGATCCCCTCGGTGGCGAGCAGTTCGCGGCAGCCCACGGCGGCCTCGAAGTCGTTGACGTGCACCACTTCGTCGATCTCGCCGGGGCTGAACAGCTCCGGGACCCGGCTCGCGCCGATGCCCGGCACGTCGCGCTGTCCGGGCGGGCCGCCGAAGATCACCGAGCCGACGGCGTCCACCGCGACCACCCGCATCTCGGGGAAGTCCTCGCGCAGTCGCCGCGAGCAGCCCAGCAGGCTGCCGGTGGTGCTGACGGCCCCGAACAGGTAGGTGGGCGGTCCGTCGAGCTGACGGCTCAGCTCGTCGCCGGTGCCGTAGTAGTGGGCCTGCCAGTTGCGGTCGTTGGCGTACTGGTTGATCCAGATCGCCCCGGGCGAGTTCGCCACGATCTCCTGCACGCGGAGGATCCGGGTGTGCAGGTAGCCGCCGGTCTCGTCCGGCTGGTCGACCATCTCCACCTCCGCGCCCAGGTGCCGGAGGATCGCGACGTTGGCGGGCACGGCCTTGGGGTCGAGCACGCAGGTGAACCGCAGCCCGTGGATGCGCGCGGCGATGGCCAGCGCGATCCCGAAGTTGCCGGAGCTGCTCTCCACCAGGTGGGTTCCGCGCTGGATCGAGCCGTTGCGCAGACCTGATTCGACGATGTGCCGTGCGGACCGGTCTTTCATGCTCCCGCCGGGGTTCATGAGTTCGAGCTTCGCGATCACCTCGACATCGGATTGAGGGAAAAGCCGGTTCATCGCGACAGCAGGAGTGTTTCCCACGCATTCGAGAACCGACCCGATTACGGATTCGGTCTGGGTGTCGACGGCCACGTTTCTCCTCAGATCGACGACCGAAAGGCACAGCTACGAGCGGAAACGCTAACAAAGGCAAGGCTAACTTAACAGGATTGATCTGCGAGAGCCAGCGCACATCGGGGTGGCGCAAGCGGTTGCGGATCGTCCGTTGTGAAAAGTTCCGAACGGCCTTTTCGGGGATTCTGAGCTGCTCTTATCCGGTGGTTCAGGTGTAAAAGCGGAACAAGATGATCCGGATCTTCGACGAACTGGATTCGAATGCTCCGAATGGGTGGAGAACTCGGCGTTGACCGCGGAGGAGCGGCCCGAGGGGGCCGGGCTCCCCGCTGCGACGTTCGCTGCGTCAGGATCGGGGGAGACCCGAGTGGACCTGGAGCGATGAATGCCGGAGACGTTGTCCGTTGAGCTGGCCTACGGCAGGACGGGGCTCACCGTCGAGCTGCCGTCCGAGCGCACGACCGTGGTCGCGCCCGCCCATCCGCCGGTGGCACCCGACGCGGCGGCGGCGCTGCGCCGAGCGCTCGCCGAACCGGTCGCCGGTCCGCCGCTGCGGGAGCGGGTGCGGGCCGGGCAGCGGATCGCGGTGTCGCTCTGCGACGCGACCCGGCCGCAGCCCCGCGAGGCGATGGTGCGCGCCCTGCTGGCCGAGCTGGAGGGCATCGCGGCTCGGGAGGACTTCACGCTGCTCGTGGCCACCGGGACGCACCGCGGCAACACCGATTCCGAGCTGCGGGCGATGCTCGGCGACGAGCTCGTCGACACCATGCGCATTATCAACCACGACTGCCGGGACCCCGAAGTGCTCTGCGCGATGGGTACTTTCGGCGACGGCGTGCCCGTGTCGCTCAACCGGCACTGGGTGGAGGCCGACGTCCGGATCACCACCGGCTTCGTCGAACCGCACTTCTTCGCCGGCTTCAGCGGGGGCCCCAAGCTCGTCGCCCCGGGCCTGGCCGGACTGGACACCGTGCTCACGCTGCACGACGCGGCGCGCATCGCCAGCCCGCAGGCGACCTGGGCGGTCTGCGAGGGCAACCCGGTTCACGACGACGTCCGCGCCATCGCTGCGGGCACCGGCGTGGATTTCGCCTTCGACGTGGTCCTCAACCGCGAGCAGCGGATCGTCGAGGCCTTCGGCGGCGACCTGCTCCCGATGCACGCCGCCGCCCGAGAGGTGGTGCGCGAGCTGTCGATGCGGCCGGTTCCGCAGCGCTACGACGTCGTGGTCACCACCAACTCCGGGTATCCGCTCGATCAGAACGTCTACCAGGCGGTCAAGGGCATGACCGCCGCCGCGACCGTCGTCAAGCCGGACGGGCTGATCATCTGCGCCGCCGAGTGCAGCGACGGCTTCCCCGATCACGGTTCGTTCCGCGAAGTCCTGGCGTCCGAACCCACGCCAGAAGCGCTGCTGCGCACCATCTCCGGGAGGGCCGAGACCGTCCCGGACCAGTGGCAGGTGCAGATCCTCGCCCGCGTGCTCGCCACCGCCCGCGTCGGCGTGCACACCACCAACCTCACCGACGCGCAGCTCCGCACGGCCCACCTCTACCGGGTCGACGACATCGCCACCGCAGTCGCCGAGGAACTCGCCGCGAAGGGCCCGCAGGGCCGCGTCTGCGTCCTCCCCGAAGGTCCGCAAACGATCCCGTACGTCGAGGGCTGATCCCGTCAGATCATGTCGGTGATGTTCGGCTCGACGCCCAGCAGCGCGCGGCCGAAGACCTCCGCGCACGACGCCGGATTGGCCACGGCGTGCCGGGACGCGGTGTGGATGTCGCGCACGAGGGCCTGCAGCGGGCTCGTCTCGGCGAACGCCGCGGCGCCGTGCGCGGTGACGAGCTCGTCGACCGCCTGCCGGCACAGCTGCGCGGCGTGCCCGGTGTGCTGGCGAATCCTGGCCCGGGTGAGGTCGTCGGGGAAGGTTCCGTCGTCGGCGTGGCCGTCGACGACGGAAGCGGAGTTCTCCGCGATCAGCCGGGCCAGGTCGAGCTTCATCGACGCGTCGGCGACGGCCAGCTGGAACGCCGTGGAGTCGCGCTGGCGCTCGTAGTGGGTGAACGCGATGCCCTTGCTGTCGGCACCCGCCACGACGTGGTCCAGCGCGGCGGAGGCCATCCCGAGGTAGGGCGCGATCATGTAGGTGGCCAGCGTGGACATCAGCGCCGAGCGGTAGCGCGACTCCGACGGGCGTCCCGCCGGGTACCGGCCGCGGATGGCGGAGGTGAAGCGCAGGACCCGGTGCTCGGGGACGAACAGGTCGCTCCCGACGAGCAGGTTGCTGCCGGTCGCGCGCATGCCGGTGGTGAACCAGGTGTCCTCGACGGCCAGTTCCGCCATCGGGACCAGCGCGAGGGACGCTTCGCCGTCGACGCCGGGGAACCCGATCATCGCCCACTGCGAGTGCAGGCATCCGGAGGCCGGGCCCCAGCGCCCGGTCAGCAGCCAGCCGCCGTCGACCGCCCGCGCCGTGGACTTCGGTGCGAGCACGGTGCACACGCGGGTGTCGGGACCGTCGGCGTAGACCTCCTCCTGCGCGAGCGGCGGGAACATCCCGCTGAGGAACGCGCCGGAACCGAGGATCATCACCACCCATCCGGCGGAGGGGTCGGCCTTCGCGACCTCGCAGGTCGCGTCGATGGCGGTGCGCAGCGAGCACTCCCCGCCGCCGAAGCGCGCGGGCACCAGCGCACGCATCACTCCGGTGCTGACCAGGCAGGAGACCGTCTCGTCGCTGAGCCTGCGCTGCCGATCGTTGCTCTCGCGGTTGCCCTCGAGCAGCGGGCGGGATTCGGTGACGAGACGCAGGGCGTCCGTGGGTGCGGTCACGTGGTCTCCTCCGCGTGCGGCGCCGTCATGAGGTCCGAGGACGCGCTCGAACGCCGAGGCGCACCCGCTCCAGCACACCGCAGATGCTACCGCCGCAGGCGACCGAAGGTGATCGAGAAAACCCGCAGCCACCCGCCCCCGTTCGACGCGAGGGCTCGCCAGCGGCGGGTTCTGGTCCGAACCGCCCATGATCCATGCCGGTTTCCCCCCGGACAGCTCGGACCCAAAACCGCCCTCACCGAGTCCCCCGACGGCGATCCGGCACCCGATTTCAGTGGAAATCCGGGATCCGATTTCCACTGAAGTCCGGTACCCGAGTTCCGTGGAAAATCCAGAGGATGACAATGGTTGTCATTTTCGTTAGGGTGGAGCCCGTCGCCCGAGAGGAAAGGTCGTGGAACGGTGAAGGTGCGCAAGTCGTTGAGGTCGTTGAAGCAGAAGCCCGGGGCTCAGGTGATCCGCCGGCACGGCAAGACCTTCGTGATCAACAAGAAGAACCCGCGCTACAAGGCCCGCCAGGGCTGAAGGAGGTACGGCCATGGGGCGGGGCGAGGTCGGCACTCGGGACGCGTTCGACGCCGCTGCGGCGGATTTCGCCGCTCTCGGCCGTCACCTCTGGGAGCCGGTGGGTGCGGACGCGGTGTCGGTCGCCGACCCGCAGCCGGGCGAGCGGGTCCTCGACGCCTGCTGCGGGACTGGCGCCTCCGCGATCCCGTCGGCCCGCCAGGTCGGTCCCGGAGGGCTCGTCGATGCCGTCGACGTCTCCGGTCCGATGATCGCCGAGCTGCGCGAACGGGCCGCCGAGCTGTCACAGCTGAAGGCCCACGAAACCGACGTCACCAGCTGGGGCGGCGCGGGATACGACCTCGTCCAGTCGGCGCTGGGCATCTTCTTCTTCCTGGACATGGAAGCCGGCACCAGGCACCTCATCAGCACGGCCAGGTCGGGGGGTCGGGTCGCGTTCACGATCTGGCGTCGCGGCGCGATGGTCCCGGCGGGAAGGCAGCTGGCCCTCGCCGTCGCGGAGGCGACCGGTACCGAGCCGCCCGGCGAGCGGCCGAAGCGCCCAGGCGACCGCATCAACCAGCCGGACACGTTCGCCACCTGGCTGAACGACCTCGGCCTGTCCGAAGTGGACGTCACCGTCCACGAGCGCGCCCTGCCGATGACACCCGAGATCGCCTGGCTGCTCGTCCTCGGCTCCGGCTACCGTGGCGTCCTCGGCGACCTCGATCCGGATCAGGTCGCCCGAGTCCGGGACCGCTACCTCGCCCGCCTCGACGAGGTGGGCCTGACCGAGCTCGACACCACCACCCTCGTCGGCACGGGCACCACCCGCTAGTCGCAGCACATCGCGAACCGCCCGAACCACGGCATCAGCCCTGCTCCAGGCCATGTCCGAGTGCCCAGCATCGTCGAACCGGCGAACCTCACCCCTGGTCATCGCAGCGGCGAGATCGCGGTAGAGGCGGTGCTTGACCCGACCGGACTCGGCGGCTGGTTCGCGCGCTTCGGGTGGCGTCAGCTCGTCGGCCACCGGATCGGGCCCCATCGCGGACAGGAAGATCGTCGGCACGTCCGGATCGGGTCCTGCCTGGCGGACCTCGTCAAACACGAGCGGCAGGTTCATCGGCTCCAGCAGGGAGTTCCGGTACCCGTCGCGACTGAAGCCGCGGTCCAGCAGCGGTTCCCGGATCTCGGCGGGCCAGTCCGCGAGCGCTCGGCCGAACGCGTTCCGGTACCGGGCGCGCATCGGATCCAGCTGCTCGTCCGGAGGGAGGTCGTCGGCGCTCAGGGTGTTGAGCCGCTGCGCATCGGCCTCCGGCAGGCGGTCGACGATGTCCTCGTGAGTCGGGTCGAGCAGCACCAGCCCGGCGACGTCCTCGGGGAAGCGCTTCGCGTGCACACGCGCGTAGAGCCCGCCGAGTGAATGCCCGACCAGCACGAACGGCCCGGGAACACCGGCGACGTGCAGCAGTTCGCGCAGGTCATCGCTCACCTGCGAACCACTGCGCGGCAGCTCGACGGCCTCGCTCCACCCCAAGCCGAGCCGGTCGTAGCTCACGGCCGTGCCGACCTCGGCGACCAGCTCGTGCGCCTTCTAGCAGGACAGCCCGGACATCCCGCCCCCGGCCAGGAACACCACGCTCGGACCGTCCCCGGACCGGTGCGCCAGCACCTTCCCGCCGGAAACGCCGAACAACCTCCCCAGCGGCGTCACGCAGCTCACGCCCCCAGACTATCCAGCGCGTCGGCCCCAGCGTCCTCGATTTCGGGACGGCTGGGTCGCGATGTGACCCCGACCCAGCCGCCTCCCCCCAAGGTGCGATGCCGAGTGCCGGCATCGGGCAACAGTGCCGCATTCAGAGTGCGGGATGGCGGGGCTGCCGTCATTGGCCGTTCGCGCCGGGGGCTTGGTCGTTCGCGACTGCTCGCCAGGCTTGCTCGCGGTAAGTGCCAGGCGGGACGCCGTACCGCTCGCGGAACCTCCGGTTGAAGTGCGATTCGTCGCGAAAACCCCAATGCTGAGCGATGGCTGAGACGGGTCTGGTGCGCTGAGTGGGGTCGAGCAGGTCCCTCCGGCAGCGTTCGAGGCGTCGACTCCGGATGTGGTCGACGACGGACATGTCCTCGCGCTGGAACAAGCGTTGCAGCGTGCGCGGTGCGACGTTGTACGCCTCGGCGATGGTCCGAGTGGTGAGAGCGGGATCCGCGAGGTGCTCATCGATGAACACGGTCGGGATGAACTCGTCGGCCAGCCAGGACTGCTCGACCTTCGAACGCTCCAGAAAAGCACGTTCTCGCGGGTTTCGGGTGCGACGGATGAGAGGGATTCGAGCTGGTGGGCCAATCCGAAGGTGAGCAGCTCCGCGATGACCGAGGTCAGGTGGGTGACCAGGTCGATGTTCCCGGCCAGGTGCTGCGTGTTCAGCTCGACCATGGCCGTCGCGGCGAGCGGGTTCATCGGGTTCTGGCAGGACAAGCGCGCCTTGGTGACGGTATCGCGGGGTCCGCGCAGGTCGAGCATCTGTCGCGGGAGCATCAGGTTGACCACCCGGGTGATCCCCTCGCCTTGTTGGCTGGCGGGCACCGGGTAGCCGACCGACGCGTGGAAGGGTCTATGGGGGTCGAAGACGACCACCTCACCAGGGCCGATCTGGACTTCCTCCGCGCCCTCGGAGATGAGGCTCGTCCCGGCCAGGTGCATCTGCACTTGGTAGAGGTCGGGGTCGGATTCGCGGATCATCCTCGGGGTCCGGTCGACCTTGGTCGGGAAGGCGCTCAGCCGAGCCACCGATCCGCACGGCAGGTCGGTTCGAACGACCTCACCCCAGTGGTTCTCCTGCGGTCGTTCCTGGTGGAGGCGCAACGGGACCACCGTTTCCCGGACGATCTGGCGCAGGAAGTCGTGCCGGTCTCGCGGGTCCGGCACCTCATCGGTACGTAATGTCACGGTCATCGCGTCTCCGAGGCGAGCGACTGCGTCGACCCCTGATCGTCCCACGAGACGGCGTCTCAAGGGCTTGAACGCTCGTTGTCGTCGGCGGGGAAATGTGCCGTTGTGGTTGGTTACGTTTTGGGGTTCCGGGTGTTAACTTAGCGATCGATAAGTGCATCGGAGTTCGGCGGAGGGTGTGTGAGCACAGTGGACAGTGACACCGTTCTGGCGGAGCAGCGTGGGCCCGTGCTGACGCTGACGCTGAACCGGCCGCAGCGCAAGAACGCCATCGACCCGCCGACCTGGGGTGTGCTCCACGAGGGGCTGCGCCGCGCGGAGCTGGACGACGCAGTGCGGGCCGTGGTGCTGACCGGGGCCGGTGGGGACTTCTGCGCCGGTGCCGACCTCTCCGCCGACCGGGGCGGGCATCCGCTCAGCCGCATGCACAGGATCAACGACGTGGCGCTGACGCTGCACGAGCTGTCCAAGCCGGTGATCGCCAAGGTGCGCGGGGTCGCTGTGGGGGCGGGCTGGAACCTGGCGCTGGGCTGCGACCTGGTGGTCTCGGCCCCGGACGCCAGGTACTCGCAGATCTTCGCCAAGCGCGGCCTGTCGCTGGACTTCGGCGGCTCCTGGCTGCTGCCTCGCCTGGTCGGTGTGCAGCAGGCCAAGCGGCTGGCGCTGCTCGGCGAGATCATCGGCGCCGAGGAGGCCCGCGAGCTCGGACTGGTCACCTGGGTGAAGGGCGACGACGAGCTGGACGGCTTCGTCGATGAGCTCGCCGACCGGCTCGCCGGTGGGGCCTCGGTGGCGATCTCGCAGAGCAAGACGATGCTCAACGCCGCAGGTCAGCAGACGTTCCGCGAGGCGCTGGAATCCGAGGCGCGAGCCCAGTCGATCAACTTCGCGACCGCCGACGCGCCCGCGGCGTTCCGGGCGTTCAAGAACAAGGCCGAGCCGGAGTTCACCGGCGAGTGGTTGGTCGACTGACGCCCTCTTGTGCCAGCCGGGACGTGTGCTTAAGGTCACTGAACGGGCGCTAAGGAGGCTTGCATGGACTTCTCGATGCCCGTCGAGCTCGTCGCCCTGCTCGGTGAGCTCGACCAGTTCATCGAGTCCGAGATCGTCCCGCTCCAGCAGCAGGACGACAACGAGCGCTTCTTCGACCACCGGCGGGAGTACGCCCGCACCGATTTCGAGGCAGGTGGCACGCCCCGCCCCGAGTGGGAAGCGCTGCTGCGCGAGATGTCCCGGCGCGCCGACGCGGCCGGCTGGCTGCGCTACGGGCTGCCGGAGGAGGTCGGCGGCGGTGGCGGCGGCAACTTCGAGATGGCCGTGATCCGCGAGCACCTGGCGGCGAGAGGTCTTGGTCTGCACAACGATCTGCAGAACGAGGCCTCGGTCGTCGGCAACTTCCCCGTCGTGCACATGATGCTGGAGTTCGGGACCGCAGCGCAGCGGCAGGAGTTCCTGCAGCCGATGCTCACCGGCGAGGCCCGGCTCGGCTTCGGTCTCACCGAACCCGACCACGGCAGCGACGCCACCTGGTTGGAAACCACTGCGGTCCGCGACGGCGACGACTGGATCATCAACGGCGGCAAGCGCTTCAACTCAGGCATGCACTCCGCCACCCACGACGTGATCTTCGCGCGCACCTCCGGTGAACCGGGCGATGCCCGGGGCATCACCGCGTTCGTCGTGCCCACCAGCGCGCCGGGGTTCTCGGTGGACTTCCATTGGTGGACCTTCAACATGCCCACCGACCACGCCGAGGTGTCGCTGCGCGACGTGCGGGTGCCCGCCTCGGCGATGTTCGGCGAGGAGGGCAGGGGGCTGGAACTGGCGCAGTGCTTCGTGCACGAGAACCGCATCCGCCAGGCCGCTTCGGGTGTCGGGGCCGCGCAGTTCTGCATCGACCGCAGCGTCGCCTACGCCCGGGAGCGCGTCACCTTCGGCCAGCCGCTGGCCCGCAGGCAGGCCATCCAGTGGCCGCTCGTGGAGTTGCAGACCGAGGCCGAGATGGTGCGCGGGCTGGTGCGCAAGACCGCCTGGGAGATGGACCGGCGGCCGAACTTCGAGATCAGCGACAAGGTCTCCATGTGCAACTACCGGGCGAACCGGCTGGTGTGCGACGCGGCGGATCGCGCGATCCAGGTGCACGGCGGGCTCGGCTACACCCGGCACGTACCGTTCGAGCACATCTACCGCCACCACCGCCGCTACCGGATCACCGAGGGCGCCGAAGAGGTGCAGATGCGCAAGGTCGCGGGCTACCTGTTCGGTTTCGCCGGTCCGGGAAAGCGCGCATGAGCGCTGCGGAACTCGGCGAGCGACTGGCCCAGCGGCTGAGCGAGGTCCGAGGTCACCCGGTGAGGGTGGCGCGGTTGGAGCGGGCCAGCGGAGGGGCGAGCCGGGAGACGTGGTTCGTCGAGCTCGACACCGGCCGCCTGGTGCTGCGACGAGATCCGCCCGGCCTGGCCCGTCCCGACGGCATGGCCCGGGAGGCGGTGGCGCTCGAAGCCGCTGATCGGGCCGGGGTTCCGGTGCCGCACGTGGTCGACCACGGCGTCGACGAGACGGTGCTGGGCTCGCCGTACGTGCTCACCGAGCACGTCGACGGCGAGACGATTCCCCGGCGACTGCTGCGGGAGGACGCCTACGCCGCCGCGCGCGCCGGGCTGGCCCGCGAGCTCGGCAGGGCCGCCGCCCGCATCCACCTGATCCCGGTGCCGGAGGGCTTCCCGGAGCACGACCCGCTGGAACAGCTCATCGCCGACCACGACGCCCTCGGCGATCCGATCCCGGCCGTGGAGGTCGCCTTCCGCTGGTTGCGGGAGAACCGGCCGACCGGGTTGCGAAGGTCCCTGGTGCACGGGGACTTCCGCAACGGCAACCTCATCGTGGACGAGACCGGACTGCGCGCGGTGCTGGACTGGGAGCTCGTGCACGTCGGGGACCCGATGGAGGACCTGGGCTGGTTGTGCACGAACGCCTGGCGCTTCGGATCATCCCTGCCGGTGGGCGGTTTCGGCTCGATGGACGACCTGTTCGACGGTTACGCCGAGGTCGCGGGCACGCGGCCGGACCCGGACGTCGTGCACTGGTGGGAGGTCTACGGCACGGCCAGGTGGGGCGTGATCTGCCGGGCCCAAGCCGAACAGCACCTCAGCGGCGCGCACCCGTCGATGGAGCTCGCCGCGATCGGCCGCAGGGTCTGCGAGCAGGAGCACGACCTGCTCACCGAGCTGGGAATCCCGGAATCACCCGCCGAACCGCAGGTGGAGTCCGAGCCCGCGGACCTGCACGGGCGGCCGACCGCGGCTGAGCTCGTCGCTGCGACGCGGGAGTTCCTGCGCGACGAGGTGCTCACCGCGTTCGACGGCAGGATGCGGTTCCAATCGCTGGTGGCCGTCAACGTCCTGTCCACTGTGGAACGCGAGCTGCGTTTCGGCGCCGAGCAGCGGCGACGGCACCGCGAGCGGCTGGCCGAACTGGGATTCGCTGATCGCACCGCGCTGGCAGCCGCGCTTCGGGCCGGCGAGGCCGACGCGTGGGACGAGGACGTCGCCGCGCTGCTGTGGTCGCAAGTGCGGGACCGGCTCGCGGTCGCCAATCCGAAGCACGCCAAGGGAACGACCAGGGGAGGCAACGGTGCCTGACGAGCTGCGCGAGAGCCTGCTGGACGAACTCATCGGACCCGGCGGCGACTTCGAGATGACCGACGCCGTGGTGCGCGGAACACCCATGCGCGTCTACGCCAAACCGCTGCGCACGCTGCGAGATGCCGCCCTGCTCAGCGCCTTCCACGGCGACAACGACTTCCTCATCTACGAGGACCACCGCTGCACCTTCACCGAGCACCAGCGGCTCGTCGCGGGACTGGCCCGAGCCTTGCGCGAGGAGTACGGGCTGACCAGCGGAGACCGCGTCGCCATCGCGATGCGCAACTTCCCGGAGTGGGTGCCGATCTTCTGGGCCGTCCAGGTCGCGGGGCTCGTCGCCGTCCCGCTCAACGCCTGGTGGTCGCGCGACGAGCTGCGCTACGGCATGACCGACAGCGGCGCGAAGCTCGTGTTCGCCGACCCCGAGCGCACTGCGCTGCTCGACCGCGACGTCCCGGTCGTCGAGGTGCGCGGCGGCGAACCGGGACCGGGCGTGCGCCCGTGGGCGGACCTGATCGCCGGGTTCCCGGACGACGTGCAGCCGCCCGCGGTCGTCATCGAACCCGACGACGACTCCACGATCCTCTACACCTCGGGCACCACGGGACGCCCCAAGGGCGCGGTCGCCACGCACCGCAACCACGTCACGAACCTGCTCAACACCGTCGTCACCCGCAAGGTCGGTTCCGCCATCACCAACGGCGGCACCTTCCCCGAACCCGATGCGAACAACCCGCAGCCCGGGGCGCTGCTGACGTTCCCGATGTTCCACATCGCCGGCATCACCGTGCTGTGCTTCGCGACCCTCGCGGGAGCGAAGTTGGCGACGATGTACCGCTGGGATCGGGCGCAGGCCGAGAAGCTCATCCGCGACAACGATCTGACCAGCGCCGCCGGTGTTCCCACGGTGATGCGGGACCTGGTCGAGAACAGCGAGTCGGTCCGCGGCCTGGAGGGCGTCACGATGGGCGGCGCTCCGATCCCGCCCGACCTCGTGCAGCGCATCGGCGGGCTCGGCAGCAGCGCCAGCAGCGGGTACGGGCTGACCGAGACGACCTCCACGGTCGTCGGCAACTCCGGCGAGGACTACCAGGACCACCCCGACAGCGTCGGAAAACCCATGCCGGGCGTGGAGATCCGAGTCGTCGACCCGGCGACCGGCGACGACCTCGCGGACGGCGGAATCGGCGAGCTGTGGTTCCGGGGTCCCAGCGTCGTGCGCGGCTACTGGAACCTGCCCGAGGCCACCGCGGAGTCCTTCACCGACGGCTGGTTCCACACCGGTGACCTCGGCTACGTCGACGACGGCTGGGTGTACGTGGTGGACCGGCTCAAGGACGTGGTGATCCGGGGCGGCGAGAACGTCTACTGCGCCGAGGTCGAAGCCGCGTTGCACGACCACCCGGCGGTCGCCGACGTCGCCGTCATCGGGCTGCCGCACGCCACCCTGGGCGAGGAGGTCGCCGCCGTGGTGAACCTCAAAACCGTTGTGGACGTGGAAGAACTGCGATCGCACGTCCGAGAACGGCTGGCCGGTTTCAAGGTGCCGGCGCACGTGGTGGTGCAGGAGGACCCGCTGCCGCGCACGCCGACGGGCAAGGTCCTCAAGCGTCGGCTCCGAGAGCAGATCGTCCAGCAGGGGTGAGCGCGGTGGAGCTGCCAGGCATCGAACACGACGCGGTCACCCGCTGGCTGGCCGAGCGCGGCGTGCCCGCACCGGTGGAGTTCTCGCTGGTCTCGGGCGGGAGGTCCAACCTCACCTACCGGGTCACCGGCGCCGACGGCGTGGTGCGCGCCCTGCGCAGGCCGCCGACCGGGGGAGTGCTGAGCACCGCCCACGACATGAGCCGCGAGTGGCGCTTCATCTCCGCGCTGCACGGCACCGGCGTCCCCGTCCCGGCACCGCTCGCGTACTGCGAGGACACCGAGGTCACCGGCGCCGCGTTCTACGTGATGGACTTCGTCGACGGCACCGTCCTCGCCGACCGCTCCTCGGTCGCCCCGATGGCGCTCCCGGCTCGGAACCGGGCGGGGATGGCGACCGTGGAGTGCATGGCCGCGCTGCACAACCTCGACCCGGACGCCGTCGGGCTCGGCGACGCGGCCCGCCGCGACGGCTACCTGCAACGTCAGCTGCGGCGCTGGCAGAAGCAGGTCCACGCCTCAGGCGCCCCGGACCTCAGTCTGCTCGACCAGGTGCACGACGCGCTCGTCGCGAACGCGCCCGAGCAGACCACCGGCATCGTGCACGGCGACTTCCGCCCCGGGAACCTCTCCTACGGCCTCGACGGCGAGGTCCTCGCGGTCCTCGACTGGGAACTGGCCACCCTGGGCGAACCGCTGGCCGACCTCGGCTGGCTCATCGCGACCTGGGAAGAACCCGGCGACGACCTCCCCGCCGTCACCCCCAGCCCCACGGCCGAGGACGGCTTCCCGACCCGCGAAGACCTCATCGCCCGCTACGCCGAGCTCACCCGCCGAGACCTCTCCGACCTCCCGTTCTACGTCGCCTTCCAACGCTGGCGCTCCTGCTGCATCACGGCAGGAGTCCGAGCCCGCTACCAGGCCGGCCACATGGGCGACGACGGCTACGACGCCACCTCCAGAGCCGACACCGAACAACGCCAAGCCCACCTCGCCTGGCAAGCCGTCGAGGACCTCGGCCTGGTCTAGTTCAACCGAGGGCTTCGCGGACCGAACGTGGAATCGACCGCAGCAGAGCAGGTTCGAGCGTCATCGCGCGGAAGACCAGGGCGATCGCAGCGTTGTGGTCGGGCCGGTGGACGATCTCCACGGGATCGCCGGGACGGACGTTTCCCGGCTCGATCACGCGGAGGTACGCCCCGGGTTTCGCCGCCCGCAGGAACTGCTCGATCCAACCGTCACGCCCCATCCAGCCCTGGAACGTCGCGCAGGGGATGCGAGGGCAGGACACCTCCAGCACGACCTCCCGGCCGATGCGCCAGCGTTCACCGATGAGAGCACCGTTCACGTCGAGACCGCAGGTCGTCAGGTTCTCGCCGAAAGCGCCGTGGGGGAGCGGACTTCCGAGCTCAGTCTGCCACTCGTCCAGGTCCTCCCGGGCGTAGGCGTAGACGGCCTGGTCGGGGCCGCCGTGGTGCTTGACGTCGTGCGCTCGATCGCCCGCGAGCCCCACCGTGCCGGTGCCCTTGGGCCCGGGTGCGCGGACGGCCACCGGGCCGGTGACCGGTCGCTTGTCGATGCCGGTGGTGCTGACCTTCTTCCAAGGGTTGGGTCGAGGTCGGCCGACGTTGACGGACAGCACCTTCATGCCCTGACCGTACGGCCGGGCCGATCGCGGAGCGACTCATTTTTCGTGCGAGGGACGAGGCGGGGAAGGTTCGGCAGGGCTCCCCGCCTCGAGGGACTTGGACGGTTTCCCTCAGGTGACGGGCGAAGAAGCGGTGGGCGGAGTCGCCCTCCCACGGCGGGACGCCGGTGTGCCCGCCCATGTTGGCGTGCAGCGACTTCTCCTCGGAACCGAAGGCGTCGAACAGCTCCAGCGACTGCTCCCGGTCGTTCCCCTCGTCGTCCCACTGCAGCAGGACGTGCAGCGGGATCGCGACCTGCCGCGCCTCGTCGAACATCCTGCGGGGCACGAAACTCCCGGCGAAGAGCACCGCTGCCGCGATGCGCGGCTCGACCACCGCCAACCGGTTCCCGATGGCGATGACCCCACCTGAATACCCGACCGGCCCGTCGACCTCGGGCAGCGAGGGGAGAGCGTCCAGGACGGCCTGCCACTGTGCAAGCCCTTCGCGGCGGGGCTCAGCCGTTGAGCTTCGTCATGTCGATCTTGAGGAATTCCCCGTCGTCCTGGGTGCCGTCGGGGAGCATCTTGGGCTTGAGCTGGTAGGGCGGGGTGTCGTTGGTGACGCCGTCGATGCCGAAGTCGCTGCCGTTGCTGATCACGACCGTGCGACCGCCGTCGCGGACTGCCACGCCCTCGATCTTGTCGTGGTTGAAGACCCCGGCCTCGGTGATGAGCGCGTCGAGGTCGAGGAACAGGTCCTTCGACACGGGCTTGATCCCCGCTTCGTCGAGGGCCTTCTCCGCGTCAGCGGTGTTCTTCGTGCCTACGTGGGCTTCGATGCTCTTGCCGTCGACGTCACGTCCCTGGACGTCGGTCGCGCCGGTGAGGTCGATCTTGAACAGCTTCTTGTGCGCGCCGGGGCCGAGGTCGCCGTCGCGCTCGTCGACGACGAACTCCGTGCTGCTCAGCGCGGTGATCTCGCTGACCGCACCCTCGTTGTCCTTCGGGTCGTCCAGCAGGTAGACGTGCTCGTGGGTGGCCTTGGTCGCGAGGTCGTAGGTGACGATGCGGGTGACGGTCACCTCGTCCTGCTCGACGGCCAGGTCGGGCTGCTGGAGAGCCGACTGCATCATCCCGACCAGCGTGCGGCCGTCCGGCGTGACGGTCAGGCCCTCCATGCCCTGGTTGGGCGCGCGGTGGGCGAGCTCGGCGGGAAGGCCGCCGTTGAACGGTGAGACGCGCTCGATGGCGCGGCCGTCGGCGCCGAAGTGGGTGATGAACGGGCCGTACTCGTCGGAGATCCAGAACGTGCCGTCCGGCAGAGCGACCAGCCCTTCCGGGTCGTAGCCGTTCGGATCCGGGTCGAGGGGCTTGCCGTCGCGGTCGACGATCGTTTCGCCGGTGCTCGCCTCGCTGTTGAGACGCCCGGAATAGGGCGTGCCGTCGGCTGCCCGGAGCGGGATGGTGCTTTCGAGCTCGGCCTTGCCGTCGACGAGCTTGAAGCGGCCGATCGCGGGCGTGAAGTCCGGGATCGGTTCCACCTTCACGTCGTTCGGGCCGTCCACGTTCGGACCGCGATCGGTGATGCCGTAGTACTCGTCCGGCGAACCCGGCACCGGGAACAGCGACGACCCGTACGCCCCGCCGGAGATCTCCACCCCGTCGATCGTCGCCAACGGCGGCAGGTCCGTTCGGTACAGCTCGACCGCATCGCTGTCGTCACCTGCGAGCGCGACTCCGGTCGTCACCAGCGCCGCGACCAGCGCAGCCGAACCCGAAGCGACAGCAAGACGATTCATGGTGAGGAGTCTTTCCTCTCAGCATGAACGCAACGATGAACATCCGGACACCTGTCGGCGGCGCCGCACCCCAGAGCGGATTTTCCTGGAATTGACCGGGCAAAATGGACATCGATCACGGACGGTTCGGACCAGAACTTCCCATTGCCAACCCACACCGACGCGTGGCGGACCATGTCGGCAAGCGAATCCCCAGGAGGCGCGGCCGTTGATCGCGGGGAGTTTGATCAGACCGAGCTGATGGTCCGAGGCGGCAAGGGCGTGCGGAGCTGAACGCTGGCGTCGAGCACGAGCTGGTTGCGCGACCCGTGTGCGTGCGTGCGCACACCGGACTCGCGGGCGCGCTCTGGAGCGCGCCCGCTCATTCGGTCTCGATGGACGAGCCGGACGGCTCCGACCACGACCCGCGGCGCTCGGTCGTGGGGTTGCTCTGACGGGTCAGACCGTCGTGGGGGCTTCGTCGGGTTGTTCGACCTGCGCGGTGTGACGCTTCGGGTGGTCGGCGGGCATGAGGAACGCCAGGACCACGAGGGCTGCGGCGATGAGGAACAGCAGGCCGAAGACGACGTGCACCGCTGCCATCAGGCCTGGTCCGGCGGGGGTGCCGTCGGGGCCGACGGTGGTGCGGGCGTTGACGATGGCGCCGCAGACCGCCACGCCCACGGCCGAACCCAGCGAGCGGGCGAACATGTTGATGCCGGTGACGGCGCCGCGCTCGGTGAACGCGGCCGCGGACTGCGATGCGATGAGCGTCGGCACCGCGGTCAGGCCCATGCCCAGGCCGACCACGAAGGTGAACGCCCCGATCATGAGCACCGTCGAGCTCTCGCCCAGCAGCAGCGTGAGGCCGGTGCCCACGAGCACCAGGGCCGAACCGATCATCGACGTGTAGCGGAACCCGAGGTTGAGGTAGACGCGCCCGGCGTTGGTGGCGGCCAGCGGCCAGCCGACCGTCATGGCGGCCAGGGCGAAACCGGCGATCAGCGGCCCGACGCCGAGCACGCCCTGGGCGTAGATCGGCACGTAGGTGGACAGGCCCAGCACGATGACACCCACCAGCAGCGCGACGGCCGTGGGGACGCCGATCACGCGGCGGCGCAGCAGTCGCAGGTTCAGGATCGGGTGCGCCGAGCGCAGCGCGTGCGCGGCGAACGCCGCGAGCAGCAGCACGGCCGCCACGAAGATTAGCACCGACGGCAGCGACATCCACGCCCAGCTGGTGCCGCCTTCGAGCAGGCCGAGCAGCACGAGGGTGCTGCCGCCGGTGAGCAGTGCGGCGCCGAGGTAGTCGATCGGTTCGCGGTCGCCTTCACGTGCGGACTCGTGGTACTTGAGCACCAGCATCGCCGCGGCCGCGAAGCACAGCGGCAGGTTGATCCAGAAGATCCAGCGCCAGCTGATGAACTCGCTGAAGACGCCTCCCAGCGTCGGGCCGACGACCGACGAGATCGCCCACACCGAGGCCAGGTATCCCTGCGTCTTCGCCCGCTCCTCGAGGGTGTAGATGTCGGCGGCGATGGTCAGCGAGACCGGCATCACCGCGCCCGCGCCCAGCCCCTGCAGCACCCGGCCGACGATCAGCGCGGGCATCGACCAGGCGGCACCGCACAGCACCGACCCGACCAGGAAGAACCCGACTCCCGCGAGCATCAGGCGCTTGCGGCCGAGCACGTCGGCGAGCCTGCCGAACAGCGGCGTGCTCACCGCCTGCGCGAGCAGGTAGGCGGAGAACAGCCACGGGACCTGGGCGAAGCTGCCGAGATCGCGGGCGATCGTGGACGACGCGGTGGCGATGATCGTCGCGTCCAGCGCCACCAGGGCCGTGGACAACATCAGCGCGAGCAGGATCGGGCCGCGCTCAGAGCGCAGCCCAACACCGGAAGACGAGACAGGCACGACTCCTCAAGGTACCGGCACTCGGAAATATTCCGGGTCGCCGTGAAGGCGTCCGTTTTCACCGGGTTTCGCGGAGATCTCCGGGAAGGTAGCGGTTGTGGTTCGAACTGTCCGGACAAAACGGAAATCGATCGCGGACGGTTCGAACCACGACCGCCAGCTGCTCGCGGCCGACGCGGTCGTGCGGGGCCGGTGTCGGGCTCGATCGTTCTGCACGAGCACCGGCAGCGCGCGAATGTTGTTCTTGCTGCGCTGGTTCGGTTTGCGAGACGCGAGCGGCGACCCTACTCTGCGGCGATGGTCATGCAGCGATTGCAAGCCGTCGCCTTGTTTCTCGGCCCGGTCATCTTCGCCGCATCACCGTTCTTCTGGGTCGACGGCCATTACGGCGTCAACGGCGGGATGTTGATCGCACTGTCCATGGTGCCCTGGGTGTACGGACTGATCGGCGAGTACGAGCGGTTGCGCGAGCGGGTGCCGATTGCGGCGGGGCTGTGGTTGCTGCTGTTGCTGGTCGGCATGTTCGGCAGCATCGCCTTCGGGCTGCAGGGCTTCTTCGAAGGTGCATTCGGATTGCACAGTCGGATTGGTGTGGCGGGGTTCGCCGACTACCCACCGCAGAGCCTCCTCGTGCTGTGGTTGCCGGGACCGGTCTTCCCCGGAGCACTGCTGGTGTTCGGCGTGCTCCTGTTCTGGACCCGGATGTCGCCGTGGTGGGACGCCGCCCTGATCTGCCTTGCCGCGGTTGCCTTTCCGCTCGGCCGCGTGCTCCGCCTGGAGTGGGTCGCCTACGTCGTCGACCTGCTGGTGATCGTCGCGTTCGCCCACCTGGCTTGGCGGGCCTGGCGCCGGAGCACTGCCGACGCCACGCAGGCCGCCGGCGATCGGAATGGCACCTGACCGCGTGCCGGGGTGCAATGGCACGACGGCGAGATGTGGTGCCTTCCCAGCGCGAGCGAGGTGAACGATGGATCTCCAATTCCTCCGTCCGGTGTTCGATTGCGGGGGTGACGTCACGTCGGTCCACCTCGACACGAGTCGTGGCGCCGTCGATTCGGACAAGCAGATCGAGCTACGGTGGAAGGCGGCTCGGCGCTCGCTCACCGAGCAGGGCGCTCCAGTCGAGACCCTGGAGGCCGTGGATGAGGTGGTCGGGGGAGCGAAGGACGTTCCGGGACCGCAGGGCGAAGCGCTGTTCGCCTCCGGAGCGGAGATCCTCGCGGCCCACACCATGGCCGAACCGCCGCAGAGCGACAGCGCGGTGCACCAGCCGGTGGCCGACCCGCTTTCGCTGGCCATCGACCGAGACCACCAGCTGGCTCACGTGGTCGTCGCGGTCGACCGCGAAGGCGCCGACGTGGACGCCTACCCGGCCGCCGCCGCGGCGCCGTCCTTCCAGCGCACCTTCAACGGCTCCACGTTGCACATCACCCGTGTGCGGGCGGGTGCGGTCTCGCACGCGGCCTATCACCGGCGCTCGGTGAACGTCTGGTCGGAGAACACCGAACAGGTGGCCGAGGACATCCGCGAGGCGGCCGCGGAGGTCGAGGCCGCGGTCATCCTGATCGCGGGAGACCCGAAGGCCATCGGGCTGCTGCGGGAACACCTCAGAACGCGTCCGCCGGCCGGTCGCCTCGTCTACGTCGAAGGCGGGCGGACCGACCAGTCGGCCATCGCCGGGCTGCGGGCGAGCGTGGACGCGGCGATGCACCAGGCGATGGTCGAAAGCCACCAGGAGGTGCTCGAAGAACTCGACGCCAAGCTGGCCGGTGGCCAGGCGCTCCAGGGAATGGGCCCGGTGATGGAAGCGCTGTCGCAGGGCCGGGTCGAGACGTTGCTGCTGGCAGCCGATCGAACGGGCGATCCGCGCCTCGTGGCCTCCCGTCGCGACCCGTTGGCCGTGGTGAGCGATGCGACCGCGCTGGGAGACGACCCCTCGGCGTTCGCGGCTCCTGCGAGCGCTCTGCTGCTGCGCTCCGCGGTGCACGGCAACGCGCAGTTCACCGAGATCCTCCCCGGCATCAGCTGCGAGGACGGAGTCGCGGCGGTCGTGCGCTACTGACGGTCCGGCGGATCCTGCTCTGGAGGTCGATCTTCCCGGTATTCGGACTCGACGAGCTTCGCGAGGAGGTCGTCGGCCCGTCTCCGGCGTTCGACCAGGCCATCGGTGCGCAGATCCTTGCCCACGGACACGCACATCAGCACCATGATCAGCGCGAACGGCGCGGCCTGGAACGAGCGGCGCGAGGCGTCAACGGCGAGCACCACGGTTCCCGCACCATCGGAGAAGTCGGTCGCCACCAGCACCGAGCGGATGCCGTCTCGAGCCCGATCCGCCCGCCGGTTCGGGTGCGTCATCGGTCGCGTTCTCGGAACGCCAGGAGTGTGGTCGCCGCGAGAACGATCACGCCGATCGACTCGACGATGAGGGCGGTCGGTGCGAGCTGGTAGCTGAGGCTTGACCGCAAGCCGACGAGTCCGGCCGGGGTCAGCGCGATCACCAGCGCCAGCAGCGTTCCCAGCATGAGCAGCAGGCTCAGCGCGCTCGTCAGCAGCAGCCTCGCGCGGGTGACGATCAGCGCGATCGCCAGCACAAGCGAACCGGCCGCATTCACCACGAACGATGCGCCGAGCAGACCTCCGGTGCCGGTGAGCACGAGGTACAGGTGGATCTCACCCATGGTCAGCAGGAAGAGCGCACCCACCACTCGCCAGAGCAGCAACGGTCGCCAGCGGAGGATTCGAGCTCCCGGTGAACCTGCACGACGCTCAGTCGGCATCTGAACGGCCTTGCCTTCCGCCCCCGTTTCGGGGCAACCCGGACACGTACGCACGCCTCGACCAGTCCACCACAACTCCAGGGGCGCCGCCCGAGCCGCAAGATCCACCGTGGCGGTGGCCCTCGCGCGGGGTGCTTCCTCAGCGCTGTGGGGGTTACCGGGTCGCGGTGGTGAGGGTGGTGTGGAGCGCGGTGCGGGCGAGGAGGTCGCTGCCTGCGAAGAAGCCCGAGGTGCCCGGGCCGCTGGCGGAGGTGTGCACGCCGGCGACGTAGGGGCCGATGGCGAACCTGCTCGGGTGCGGCGAGCCGTCGGCGCGCAGCAGCCGGTGGTCGCAGGCCAGGACGCTGATCTTGCCCGTGGTGTGCTCGGAGCCGTCCTGGTCGCGGTGCGCCAGGGGAGCGCACTCGCCTCGCTCGAAGAGCCGTCGCAGCAGGTCGTCGTCGGTGTCCAGCAGCGATGGCGTGCGCAGCCGCGACTCGACCAGGCAGCGGGCCTCCACGACGTCCGGAGCCAGCGACCCGGTGGCGCGGAAGACGCCGCGTTCGGCGCGCACCTTCGTGCCCGGGCCGAGGAAGCGGACCACGCCCGCGCGCGAGAGGGCGAGCAGTTCGGCCAGCCTGCGCGGCGGCGGGCCGCTGGTGAGGTAGCTCAGCATCGGCAGGAAGCCGTTCTCCAGCTCCACCACCAGCGAGCGCGGGGTGAGGTCGTCGGCCTCCACCAGCTCGAACAGCACCCCGACCGCCGAGAGCACGCCTTGCACGGCGGCCAGTTCCGGGCTGAACGCCGGATCTCCGCGACGCTGGAGGTCGTCGGCGACGTGCCCGCGGATCGCTTCCTGCAGGTCCTCGACCGCGGCGTCGAGGTGGCGGTCCAGCAGGCCCCAGGAGAACCGGTCGCGCTCCTCGGGCACGCTCTTCGCGACCAGTTCGTCCCACTCCCGGCCACCCCAGTCGAGGCCGGCCAGCGCCTCGGAGAACTCCCACCAGCCGCAGCGCACGTAATCCGGGCGGGTCCGGAAGAACTCGTGGTAGTAGGCAGCCGCCGCCTCCTTCATCAGCAGCGGCAGCAGGTCCCGCTCGAACTCCACCGGAACGCCGCGAGCGCGCGCGGCCTCGACGGTGAAGAACCGGGGCAGCGGCGGAGGGTCGAGCTCGTAGCCGAACTTCGCGCGGTAGGGCAGACCGCGCCGGGAACCGACGTGCAGCACCGGTTCCCGCCCGCACGGCACGTACCGCAACCCGTGGTCGGGGTCGGGTTCGAACCGGCCGCCCCGGCCCTCGCACAACAGCGCCATGCAGTCGATGAAGGTCAGCCCGAAACCCCGCAGCAGCACCGGTTCACCCGCCGGAACCGAACGCAGCCGCGCTTGATCGAAATAACCCGATGGGAAGTACTGCAACCCGTGCCGCTCGGCGAAGGCGGACAGCTCGCGCTCCTCGTCCGTGGCCCGCGCCTCGAAGTTGCCCTGAGCGAGCACGACCCGGTCCACCACCAGCCGAGACCCGTTGGCCAACGTCACCAGCTGCTCGCCGTCCGGCCCGTCGCTGAGGTCGGTGGCGCGGGTCCGGTGCACCACCACCCGCACCGACTCGGGCGCCGTCGCCACCACGCGGTCGAACACCCACGAGAAGTACGCACCGACCAGCGGGCGGGGCGCGAAGGACCGCCCGGTCAGCCGCTGCGCGATCGCGGCGAGTTCACCCGAGAGCTCGTGCGGGGCGACCGCCATCAGCCACTCCTCGAAGGTCGGCAGCGCACCGGCGCCTCCCGGCCGCGCTGTGTCCGGACCGGTGAACATCCGCACGTCGGCGACCGTGGAGTTCATCCACAGCAGGTCGGATTGCGCTCGTCGCCAGATCCGCCCGGGGCCCGGCGGTAACGGGTCGACCACGTGGATCTCCAGCGGCCGGTCACCGGCCCACGCGCACAGCCGTTCCAGCACCGACGTACCGCGCGGACCCGCACCGACCACGCAGACCGCGGTCATGCCGCGCTGCGCAGCCGCCGCACGGTCACGGTCGCGAAATCACCCGGCACCCGAGTGACGTGCCGCGGCACCGCGCTCTCCGCCGGGGCGTCGGTCACCTCGAACTCGAAGCGGCGCAACATCTCCCGCAACACCACCCGGGACTCCACCTGGGCGAAGGTGGCGCCCAGGCAGCGCCGGTTGCCGATGCCGAACGGGACCCAGTCCGCCAGCGCACCCCGCTGCAGGAACCGGTCGGGCCGGAAGTCCTCGGGATCCGGGAAGCCATCGGTGGAGGAGTGCAGCAGCTCGATGCTCGGCCACAGGTTGGTGCCCGCCGGCATCCGGTAACCCGCGAACTCGGCCTCGCGCGAGAGCTTCCGGCCGACCTCCGGGACGACCACCCGGGCGCGCAGCGCTTCCTTGATCACCGCGTCCAGGTAGGTGTGGTCGTCCTCGTCGGCGGCCTGCTGCGCCTTGGCCAGCACCTCCGGGTGGCGGACCAGCCGTTCCAGGCACCACGCCAGACCGGTCGCGGTCGTCTCGTGCCCGGCCAGCAGCAGCGTGATCAGCTGATCGCAGATGCTCTGGTCGGACATCCACCCGCCCTCGGCGTCCGAGGCGCGCAGCAGCATCGCCAGCACGTCCGTGCGCTCGTCGAGCCGCGGATCGCTGCGGTGGGCGGCGATCTGCTCGCGCAGCAGGGCGTCGGCGCGGTCGCGCGGCCGCTTGCGCCGGAGCCGCGCCGGGTGCAGCCTCGGGAACCGGTCGTAGCCGGGCAGCAGGTCGAACGCGCTCCCGGTGCGCAGCAGTCGCAGGACCGCGGTCTGCACGCGCTCCTTGCGCTCGGGGTCGTCGAGGCCCATCACGTTGCGGGAGATGACCTCCAGCGAGATGGCCTGCATGTGCGGCAGAGCCCGCACGGGCTCGCCCACCTGCCAGGTCGCGAGGTTGGCGGCGGTGATCTCGCGCATCAGCTCGACCTGGTCGCGGACCGCTTTGCCGTGGAACGCGGGCATCATCAGCGCGCGGGTGCGGGCGTGCTCGTCGTCGTCGATCACGAACACCGACCGGCGGCCCAGCACCATCTCGGCGAAGCTGTTGGAACGACCGGCCTGGAACACCGACGCGTCGCTGCGCACCAGGGTTTTGACGTCGTCGTGGCCGGCCAGGAAGACGATCGTGCCGAACGGCCACACCCGCACGGTGAACCGATCGCCGAACTCGCCGTGGCAGCGCCGCACGAACTCCGCTGGGGACTTCCAGTACCGCCACGTCTGCGCCCAGGAGGAGGCCGCCGGGCCAGGGGGTAATCGCGTGCTCATCGGGGAACTCGATTCGCGGTCGCCGCGGCCTCGTGGTCCGCGACCTTCTTCGGGGTGATCACGTCGGTCGGCAGCGCGTTGTTGGTGATCCGGGCGAACATGTTGCGCGGCCCGATGATGTGCGCGTGCTCGGTGCGGGCGGTGCGCATGCCCTCGACCACCGTGCTCCAGTGCACCGGGGTCACCCACCCGTCGAGCAGGTCCTGCTTGATCTCCTCGGGGTCCGACAGCAGCTCCCCGGTGACGTCCGAGAGCATCGGCCACTTCGGGGACCGCCATGTGACCCGGTCGTACACCTCGGTTTCCAGCCGGTCGCGCAGCGGCCGGACGCTGGCGCAGTGCTCCGAGCGGTTCATCGTGTAGAAGGGGTACCCACCGGCCTCGCGAACGCGCTTCTCCAGCAGCTCAAGGTCGGCGAGGGTGCCGGACACCGCGTGCACGGCGTCGTCGAGGTAGATCGACACCTCCACGTCGTGCCCATCGGAGCGGAAGGCGTCCACCAGTTCGTCGACCTGCCGGGAGTTGAGCCGGTAGAAGAACAGGCAACCCAGCGGTTCCGGTTGCGCCTCGAAGTACTCGATCTCCACCTTCGCGCTGCTGCGAACCAGTTCCAGACCGTCCACGTAGGACAGCGAACCGCTGAAGACCGCCGCGTTGATGGCGCCGAAGCTCTGGCCGCCGCACAACACCGGGTTGATCTCGACGTGGTCGAGTGCCCAGTCCGCGAGCGCGAGCGTCAACGCCATGAAACCGGACTCGTAGACCTCCCAGTCGTAGACCTCGGCCTCGGCGTAGGAGTCCAGCAGTGAGTAGCCGAGGACCTCGTCGGCGACCTCGATCCTGCGGCGGGCGTAGTCGTTGGTGCGGAGGAAGTCCTCGACCGAGGAGAACTTCGTCGGCACCAGGCCCGGGAAGTAGAGCGCATCACGGCGCACCGGAATTCACCTCTCTGGCTTGGGTTTCTCGCCGCGATCAGAGCCGGTCGAGCAGTTCCCGCTTCTTCTGCTCGAACTCCTCCTGGGTGAGGATGCCGTCGGCGTGGAGCTGCCCCAGCTCGCGGATCGTCGCGAGGACGTCCTCGCGCGACATCTCGGGCCGCTGCGGCGCGGCCGGCAGCATCAGGCGATCCGTCGAGCCGCCCACGGCGGCCGCGCCCGGCTGCGCCTGCTGGATCGCGGCCAGCACGGCTGCGGCGAACGGGAGCGAGTTGGCCGTGGTGCCGAAGCCGAAGCCGAACAGCAGGGACCGGATGTTGTCGGCGGGCGGGGCGTCGGATCGTTCTCCTCGCGGGAGCAGCAGGAGGTGACCTGAGGTTAGGCCGGGCTTGACCCATTCGACGCCGGCCAGCTCGGTGAGCTCGTGGCGTCGCTTCGGCGAGCGGTGCTTGGCCCCGGAGGCGTCCGGGTGCCACTGGAACTCGACGGCGGAACCGTCGAAGGTCGCCTCCCCGTCGTAGCCCTTGAGCCGTCGAGGGGACTGGTCGACCTCGACGAGGAAGTGCGCTGCGGGAGAGTCGGAATCGGGGTTCAGATCGCAGTGGTCGTTGATGTGGTCGGCGTAGTAGGCCGCCAGTTCCTGCTGATTCGGCTCCAGTTCGATCTGGTGCGGTTCGGAATCGTCGGAGAGCTGGCCTGCGGCGACTTCGGTGAGCGGGTCGGCTCCGGGGCGCAAGTGCAGGGTCAGCTGCGGATTTCCGTCACCGCCCGCCGAGCTGGCGCGCGAAATGGCTCGGTACGGGATGGTCCGGTGCTTGAGCTTGCGCAGCAGTCGGGGATGACCGAGTCCGCTCGAATAATTGATCTCGATTCGATCGTCCTCGAATACCCAGGTGGCATTCGTTCCCGTCAGTTCCAGCCCCAGTCCCATGTGATCAACCTACCCGGATCGGCATTGCGTGCCAAGGATTTCGAAGTGCTTTCGGGGTTGTGAGGGGTTCTCGCCTAATAGGTGTTCGCGAATCGGTGGCCGCCGCCGCGGCCACCGACTCCGCACGACTCGTCCCCCAGTCGAGGCTCAGTCGAGCTTCTTCTTCTCCGGGAAGAAGATCGCGGCGATGGCGAAGAGGATCTCGATGCCACCGATGATGGCGAGGACGTTGCCCACCGTCCGCAATTCGAACGGACCGAACTCGGTCTCGCCCCCGTAGACTCTCAGCATGATGCCCGCCACCAGCATCACCGTGCCGAGGGCTATGTACTTCGCGTTCGACATGAATCCTCCGTGCTGAATCACATTGATGATCGCGATCTTAGCAGCGACCACGTCTGGAAAATGCGGTTTTGCTCTTTGTTCCAAGGTTTTCCGGACGATGCGGGATCACGTCCGCCATCGCATCGTCGTCAGGTGCGAGGAGTTGATTCGCGGAATCGGCTGGGTGAGTCCGGCGTCGGCGGACAGCATCCACACGCGATGTCCCGGATTCGCATGGGGAATTCTGGGAATGGGCCGAGTCGCCGCCTGATCGAACCGGCGCCGAACGGGCTGGGTGGCCTCTTCGAGACGCGGGATCTCGCGGGTCACCTCGCTGTGGTCGACACGCATCGCGTCGAGCTTGTGCAGGTGCCGGACGAAGATCAGTGCGACCGCCAGAGCGAGGTAGCAGCAACCCAGCACCAGCATCGTGACCCGAACGCCCACCGAGCTGATCAATCCCGTCGCCGCGGCGACCGCCAGCGGTGCCGGCGCGCTCAGCACGGTGTTCGCGATGCTGATGACCCGGCCGAAGATCCGCTTGGGCACGCGTTCCTGCAACGCGGCCATGTAGAGCATGTCCAGCGGACTGGTCACCACGCCGGCCGCCGACATCAGCGCGAACGCGGGTACGGCGCTGAGCTCCAGCGCCATCAGCAGCACCAGCCCGGCGAACGCGAGGTAGACGCCGAGGTAGGTCCGGCGCTTCGGCAGCTTGTGCCCGATGACGCCGTAGGCGATCGTGCCGACCAGCGATCCGATGCCGAACGCGCTGATCAGGCCGCCGTAGAGGGCGGGCTCGTGGAGCACTTCCGCGGCGTAGGCGGTCAGCCCGATCGACGCGAAGCTGGTGTCGAACGCGGCGAACAGCATCGTCGCGACCACCAGCGTGCGCAGCAGCTTGTCCTGGAACAGGTAGCGCAGCCCGACGCGGAACCGCCGGAAGTACCCCACGCCGTCTTCGAACCCGTCCCGCTCCGGCTCGCCCGCACCGCCCTTGGAGGCGCGCGCGAACAGCAGCAGGACCGCGGTGCCGAGCATCCCGGTGGCGGCGTTGAGCAGGATCGTCCACTCGCTGCCCGCGAACGCCGCGATCCCGCCCGCGGCCAGCGGCCCCACCAGGTTCGACGCGGCGGTGACCGTGCGCAGCGTCGCGTTGGCGCGTTCCAGCGGGACCCCGGCCTGCCCGGCCAGGTGCGGGACCATGCCGAAGATCGCCACCCGGCCGGGTTCGTCGGCGACGCTGCGGACCAGCGCGAGCAGCAGCAGGAGCGAGGGCGACAGCAGTCCGGCGATGTGCAGCAGGTACACGGACAGGGTGGTGCCCGCTGCGAAGACGCTGGAGCCGAGCATGCTGACGCGGAAGCCGATCCAGTCGATCAGCGGCCCCTGCAGCAGACCGGTGACCACCGAGCCGCCGACGCTGACCGCCGCGATCCACCCGGTCAGCGCCAGGTCATGCGTGGTTTCCAGGACGAACAGCGGCAGCGCGGAGGTGCCGATGACATCGCCGATGACGTTGATCGACGAACCGGTGAGCAAGCCCCGGTACGGCCCGCGTCTGAGCGGAGGTTTCCTCAACCGCACCGTGGGCGCGTCGGCAGAGGCTCGCGACGGTCGCACGTTCTCACCCGCTGGTGTCCGGCGCGGCGGCGGTGCTGTTCAGCGAACGCCAGGCGAGCGGGACGGTGGCGGCGGTGACCGCGAGCGCCACGGCGAGAGCGGTGCCGGACAGGGCGATCCCGCTGGTCTGGTAGAGGACGCCGATGGCCGCGGAACCCGCGGTGACCCCGGCCAGCTGCGCGCTCTCGTAGTGGCCGATCCGCCGCCCCCTCCGGGTGCCCGCGCCTTCGGAAACCGCCGACTGCTCGGCGGGAATCGCGATGCCCAGCGCGGCCGCGGCGAAGATCCACACGACGCTGAGCACCCACGGTTCGGGGGCCGCGGCGAGCACCCCGGTGACCAGCGCGCCGGCCAGCAGCGCGAGCATCACCGCCTGGCGCTTGCCGATCCGCGCCACCACCCGGTGGGCGACGCTCGGCACCAGGATGAACGCGATGAAACCCGGTGCCAGCGCGGACGCGATGGCGTAGGGGCCGTAGTGGTGGGCGGTCTGCAGGTGCAGCAGGAGCAGCAGGCTCATGGCGGCCTCCAGTGCCGCCGTCACCCCGCAGATCACCAGGAACGGCAGCACCGCCCTCGCCGGAGCGGGTTGCTGCGGGGTCTGGGGCGCTGCTGCCTCGGTGCGGCCCGCGGCGGAGCCCAGCAGCACGGCGGCGATCAGCGACGAGACGGCGCCGAGGGCGAAAACCGCGGGATAGCCGAGGCCTTCGAGCACGGTGAAGCACAGCACGTAGGCGACGAGCTGACCCGTGCCCTCGAACGACAGCAGCCGCCCGAATCCCCGGCCGTCGTCGCCGTCCGACCGGTCGCCGACCCAGCTGCGGACGCCGACCCAGAACAACGCCCCGCCGATGCCGCTGAGCGCCGCCATCGCGAACGCGGGCAGCAGGCCGCCGCCGAGCGCGAACCCGGCCAGCGAACCGGCTTGCACCACCGCCCCCGCAGCGGCGACCACGAGCTTGTTGCCGCGATCGGCGAGCGAACCGCTCAGCGGTCGGGCCACCAGCGCCGCCAGCGCGCATACCGCGACCAGGACACCGGTTTCGCCCGGCGTGGCCGCCAGCACCGCCCCGGCGTAGAGCGGGAGCAGGAAGTCGAGCACCTCCATCGGGCCGCCGGCGAAGGCGGCCGAGTGCAGCACTCGTTCTGCGCGGCCGAATCGCCGACGTTCGGCGCTGTTGGTCATGGCGGTCCCGTTTCCCGTCGGAGGTGCGTTTGTGCGGAGATCAACTCGCGGGACAGTATTGCCGATCCGGACGATCCCAGTGGTCGGCAACGGCGATTCCGCCGGCCCGTCCGCGAGGGCCGGACCGGCGGAACGCCAGGTGCTTCAGCAGTTCACAGCGAAGTGCTTCAGCAGTTCGTGCTCTGCGTGCTACCGGGGACGGCGGCCTCGGCCGCGGTGGTCTCCAAGGCTTGGAGGTCGAGGATGGACATCTGAAATCACCACCTATCGTGTTTTTCGGTGTTCACTCATCGCGTGTGCGGCGATGGAGTGGGTCAGCAGTTGGTGCTCGCGGTGCTGCCGGGGACGGCGGCCTCGGCCGCGGTGGTCTCCAGGGCCTGGAGGTCGAGGATGGACATCTGAAATCACCACCTAACGCTTCACTCGGGTTTTCCTCGCCGAACGGTGAACGGCGAAGACATCTGTGGTCGCGCATCACCCGTGAACGGCGGATCGATCAGCGAATCGGATTGGTCGCCTCGCCGGTTCTTTCCGGGTGTGGATTTCCCTCGGGGGTGTTCTGGACTTTATCAGAGTCCTCGTTCCCGCCAAGGGTTTTCGCGATTTCGGGAGCAATTCCGGGCGGTTCCAGGAAAGGCATGAATTCAGCCTCGAAATCGTCGAGCGACGCGAGTGCCGCGAGCACTCCGGCGTTTCCGGTGGCGAAGTCCATCGAGAGCCGGAAATTGCCCTCGCCGGGGAATGCCAGGTGCCCGTGGTAGCCGAGCGCGTGCCAGTGCAGCACCGACAGGTGGGCGACGACGGAGTCCGGCAACCGCTCGCCCGCTCCTCCCCGCGCCAGCCGTCCCAGCGTCGCCAGCAGCCCGGCACGGCCGCTGAACAGCCCTGACTGCACGACCAGCGTGCTGCGGCAGCTCTCTCCGAGCCCCATCGCGGACTCGGACAGCCGCTCGTCGGGCACGTGCCGCAGCACCTGGTCGGCGATCAGCCCGATGCCCGCCGAACCGACGTCGAGGTAGGGCAGGGTGCGGAAACCGCCGTCCACCTGCAACGTCCCGTCCGGCCGGGCCACGCACAGATCGAGGTCGCGGTGCAGAGCGCGCACCGCCAGGCCCAGGTGCTCGCGCTGTCCCGTCGTCTCGAAGCAGCGCAGGAAGAACAGTGCGGGCCCGGTCCAGCCGCGCAGCAGCCCGCCGCGCGATCCGGCGTCGCGCAGCCCGATGCGGCCGGCGACGTCGATGCCGTGCGAGCGGCCGCTCTCGACGGCCTCCGCCAGCCGGTCGGCGACGCCCAGCGCGCCGGCCAGGTGTTCGCCGCCGCGATCGGCCAGGTGAAGGTGGTTCAGGCCGATCCCGGCCAGACCGCTGAACAGGCTGACGTCGTGGGTGAGCGCCACGTCCGGCGCGGCTCCTGCGATGAGCTCGGCGGCTTGGTCGTGGTGCCCCAGCAGGTCGAGGACGTGCGCGATGCCGTGGGCGCCGTCGAAGAAGCCGGGCGGGAGGTCCGACCGGGACGCGTGCTCGGAGAGCCAGGCCGCGTGCGCCGGATCGACCTCCTGCCCGGCGGTGCGCAGCGCCCACAGGACCCCGGCCGCGCCGAAGGCGAAGTCGGTGCCACCGTTGAGGAATCCCTGCACGTCACCGGGGAAGAGGCGGTCGTCGCGCTCCGGGGTGGCGGTGGCGCGGATCGCCCCGGCCAGCGACTCGCGCGCTGCGCGGCGTCCCGCTCCGTCGGTGAAGCGGACCTCCGGGGCTGCGGCGCCCTCGGTGCCGGGCGCCGGTCTGCGGAGCCGGTCGAGGATGAGCGCTCGCACGTGTTCGGGCAATTCGAAGTGCTCCTCCACTGCGGCGAGCAGTGCGCCCGCCTTGCCGGGGGACAGCGCGTTGAGGCTGGTCAGCGGTAGGAACAGCCACAGCGCGAGCGCTCCCAGCGCCTGCCGGTCGATCTCGGCGCCGCGAGCGTCGGGGTCGGTGAAGCCCGCGTAGCCCATGTGCTGGCGCTGCCCGCCGCCGATCTCGGAAGCCGACTCGAAGTCGACCAGCCCGACCCGGTCGTCCTCGTCGACGAGGACGTTCGCCGGGTGCAGGTCGCCGAAGACCAGGCCGTGCTCGTGGATGCGCTCCACCAGCTCGGTGACCCGCTCCAGGACGCGGACGGCGCGCTCGGCGTAGGTGCGCGTGGCCTGCGGTGTCGTTCGCGGGCCGACCAGCGGGTTGTGCAGCGCGCTCCAGGTCTGCAGCGTGCGGCCGGGAATCCGGTCCAGCACGGCGAAGCGGTGCTCCCACACGTCGACCAGCTCGTGCACGCGAGGCACGCCCTCGATGCCGTCGAGCGCGCGCAGCGCCCGCACCTCGTCGTCCAGCCGCGCGATCGCGTCCCGACCGGACGAGTCCAGCCCGGCCAGTGGACGAGCCTCCTTGAGCACCACCTCGGTCCCGTCGCTCTCCCGCCGGGCGAGGTAGACCCCGCCGCCGTTGGAGAAGTGCAGCGCCTCGGTGATCTGGTAGCCCAGCGAGGCCGACTGCGCGGATCGCGAGTCCAGGTGGGGCTGCAGGAACTCCGGTGGGCGCACCCAGTGCGGGGTGGTGAAGAACGGCCTCCGGTCGTCGGGGATCAAGGTGCCGTCCGGTTCTTCGATCGCCAGCACCCGGTCACCGCCATCGGTGAAGCAGTGCCGGGCGATGAAACCGCCGTAGCGCACGAAGACCGGCCCGTCACCGATCCGCAGATCGGTCAGCACGTACGGGCCGCGTTCGCCGGCCAACGCCTCGGCGAGCGCGTCGACCGCGGTCTCCAGCTGCGCGTCGTCGACCGGGTAGAGGGTCAGCAGCTTCCCGCTCGCCGAGCGCGGCGCGTACTTGAGGCTGTAGGCGCGCACCAGGCGGCCGGTGCGCAGGAACTTGAACGCGATGCCGGCCTCGAAGCAGTACCGGGCGACGATCTCCAGCACCCGTTCGGCGTTGTCCGGGGTCGCCGAGACGTGGATCTTCCAGCCTTGGCCGGGCAGTTCGGCACCCGCCGGGCGGGCCATGCACCAATCGAGGTTGCCGCCGCGATTCCAGCCTTCCGGAAATGTCAGGTCGAACGTGCTCTCCTCCGCACTCCACCGAGACGGCGCTTCGTAGAAGTGCCGGTCGGCGAGCGAGTACAGCTCCAAGTCCTCGCGCATCGCTGAATTCCCCCTGTTGCCGCCGGATCAGTAGGAACGCGTCCGGCCGCTGCGGCGGTCGAAATCGCGCAGCGAGGTCGGCGGGTCGTTCGCCAGGTACTTGCTGAGCAGCTCCCTGGCCTTGGCCTTGTCCTCGGCGGGAATCGCGTCGATCACCGGGAATTGCCCGGCATCGGCGGCCGCGTGCTCCTCGAACTCCTCGCGCAGGATCGACCAGATCGTGCGGTCGTAGTACATGCCGTCGAGGTAGTGGTAATCGCGCAGCACGCCTTCCAGGACGAATCCGCCCTTGGTCAGGATCTTCAGCGTTTCCTTGTTGTAGGCGGCGGTGGTGAACTCCACGCGGTGCGCGTTGATCCCGTTGAAGAGGTGCTCGATGACCAGTCCGAACGCCTCGGCCCCGTAACCGCGGCTCCACTTCTGCCAATCGCCGACGATGCCGCCGATGCTGTAGGAACCGGAGCTGTTCACCGGGCGGTAGTTGACCGCGCCGACGCGCTCGCCGTCGTTGGTCACGGCCATGAAGAACCGAATGTTGCCGTCCTCGTTGGCCGCCTTGACCGTGGCCGGGGTGAGGAATTCCCGGGTGTCGGCGGTCATGGCCGCGTTCGGCGAAAGGGGCTTCAACCAGCCCGCGATGAGGTCGTAGTCGTCTTCACCGGCCCATTCGATCCGGACGAATCTTCCCTGCATTGGCACCTTCTTCGGTCAGCGTCGTGATGCGGAACAACCGCGCCCCGCAGACGTGTTCGTCCGCCCGGATCAGACGATTCGACAATCGTGCGATCCGGTTTCGGAAAAGTCGTCAGCAGTTGTTCGGCGTGGGTTGGTGAGAGGTGAACCGACGGATGTTCGGTTCCCGCGATGCCTTGCTTGCTTCAGTCTCCCGTCCGACGCATCCAGGAGATCCGCGGTTCCCGTGAACGTGTCCCCAGTTTTTCCGTTTTTCATCCGCGTTTCCCAGCCGGACGGCGCGAAACGCTAAGCAGCGCACCATGAACTGTCAAGCGAAACCGCGATGTTCGGTCGTCCTGAGGTGGGCGGCGGGGCTATTCGGCGCAGTGCAGACGACTTCCAGCCAATTAGGGGTAGGGGTCGCAACCCCACATTTCCCCGAATCGCTTGACCGTTCTGGTGGCGGTTGTTTCACTGTGCCCACTCCGCGAACAGAGCTTGCTCAGTCTCTCGTTTTCCGGCCGGTGGTGCGCCTTCACCCCGCCGGGTCCCGTGTCGAACTTCTTGCGATCTCCGCTGCCGCGCCTGCGGGCGGGATCGACCGATGTGGTGCGAAGGATTGAGATGAGCCGTTGGACTCCGTTGCTCATGGACGAGGCGTCGCTGAGCGAGATGCCCAAGCTGCCGCTGAACGAGGTGATGCAGCACGCGCACGTGGTGGCGGCCCAGCGCCTCAAACCCAAGGAGCTCTACGAGCGGTGGGACCGCCAGCAGTGGTCCGCAGTGGACATCGAGCTCGGTCCGGACCGGGAGAACTTCCACGACGTCCTCACGCCCGGCTACCGCAAGATCATCGGCGAGTCCATCGCGACGTTCATCATCGGCGAGTACACCGGGCTGGACATGCTGGGCCCGATCATCAGCGGCTCGCCCGACGAGCAGTACTCGGTGTTCCTGGGAACGCAAATCGCCGACGAGACGCGGCACACGCACCTGGTGTTCCGGCTCGGCGAGGAGATCCTCGGCATGGATCCCGACCCGAAGCGGATGCTCGCCGAGTGCTGGAACATGTCGGCCCCCGCGCACCGCGAGCTGAGCATGCTGGAGGCCGGCATCGTGCGCGACCTGCAGCAACGGCCGCTGGACTACGGGCAGTGGCTGCGCGCGGTGACCCTGTTCCACATGATCACCGAGGGCGTGCTGGCGCTGGTCGGGCAGCGGGTGCTGGTCCAGGCGCTGCGCGACATGGAACTGCTCGACGGCGTCAAGACCGCGTTCACCGCGATGTGCCGGGACGAGTCCCGCCACGTCGGGTTCGGCATGCACGCGCTGCGCACCGGCGTGCTCGAAGGCCACCACGACGACATCTGCGAGGTGCTGGAGTCCGCGGTTCCGCTGGCGCTGCGGATCGACCAGGAGTCCTCGGCCGTGGCCACCAAGACCTTCCGGCAGATGAGCGTCGACATCCTGCGCCGCCACATGCGGCTGATCGGCATCGACGAGAGCTTCCAGGACCACCTCATCGCGACCGCGTCCGCGAAGGCCGACGGAGAGCGCGCCGATGCGCACTGACCGGCCCCACAGCAATTCCGCGCACGGAACTACAGGAAGGCGAGGCCTCATGGGGGACAACGCGAACGGCGGGCTCATTACCGAAGACGGTGTCGTCGGCCGAGATCAGGTGGCCTGGGACGCCGCCCTGCTGGCCAACCGGCTGCGCGGCAGGGGCGTGCGCGCCGGTGACCGGGTGGTGCTGTCGGCGGCGAACTCGGCCGAATTCGTGGTGGCGCTGTTCGCGCTGATCGCCGTGGACGTCTCCATCGTGCTGGTCGACCACAGGCAGACGGCGAAGGAACACCGCAGGAGCATCGCGCACGCGAAGGTCGAGTGGCTGCTGTGCGACGAGACCGTGCCCGCCGACGAGCTCGACGTCGAGACCATCTCGCTGGGCAACGTGCTCAGCGAAGTGCGGCTGTCCCGGCCGGTCGACGCCTTCGCCGACGTCCAGGACGCGCTGTCGTTCGAGCCCTGGTACCGCCGCGACGACGGCCTGGTCCTGTGGTCCTCGGGCACCACGGGGACGCCCAAGGGCATCGTGCGCTCGGGCGGGTCGGTGCGCGACAACATCGAACGCACCCAGCGCCGGATGGGCTACGTCGGCACCGATGTGCTGATGCCGCTGCTGCCGTTCTCGCACCAGTACGGGTTGTCGATCATCCTGCTGTGGTGGTGGTCGGAGTTCACGCTGGTGGTCAACCCGTCCAACCGGCTGGACCGGGCGTTGGACCGCATCAGCGAGCACGGCGTGACGGTGGTGGACGCGACCCCGTCGAGCTACGACACGATGCTGGCCATCTACGGCAAGCGCACCCGCTACCACGGTTCGCTGGCCAGCGTCCGGATGTGGTGCGTGGGCGGCGCTCCGCTGCCGGCGGCGCTGAGCGGACGGTTCCGCACGGTGCTCGGCAAGCCGCTGCTCGACGGCTACGGCAGCAGCGAAGCGGGCAACATCGCCCTCGCGGTCGAACCGGACCCGAGGGGCGTGGGCCGCGCGCTGGACGGCGTCGACATCAGGATCGTTGACGCGCAGGGAGATTCGCTGCCGCCGGGGGAGCGCGGCGAGATCGTGGTGCGCACCCCGGACTACATGAACGCCCTGCTCGGCGAGGACGGCGAACCGGTTCCGATCCTCGACCGCGACTACCGCACCAACGACCTCGGCTGGCTCGACGACCAGGGCAACCTGACGCTGGTGGGCCGCAAGCAGGCCGTGCACCGCCTCGGCCACACGATCTACCCGGACGCGCTGGTGGAGAAGGTGGAGCGCTGCGGACGCCCGGTGCGCGTGATCCCGTTCGACAACGAGCGGCTGGGCAGCGAGCTGGTGTTCGTCGTCGCCGACGAGCAGGACCGCAGCCCCGGCCACTGGCGGGCGCGGTTCGCCGACGAGCTCGCCGAGTACGAGCGGCCCAACCGGGTGGTGGTCGTGCCGGAGTTCCCGCTCAACCTCAACGGCAAGGTCGACATCGAGGCGCTGAGCGAGGTCGCCCGCGGCCGGGTCCACGGCGATGCACCGTCGATCCCGCACCCGGAGCGGTTGCGGGCGCTGCGCAGCGTCGTGGAGTTCCTGCAGTCGCAGCGCTCCCAGGTGCACGAGCTGCTCACCGAGGTCTCGCACCACGCCACGGTCAACGGCGAGATCGACCTGTGCATCCGGACCCTGGAAGGCGCGCAGGACGAGGTCCTCAAGCACCGGCCCCGAGCGGTCGGCGGCGCGGCGGTGTTCATGCCCTCGAACATCCCGCTGTACTCCTACGTGCTGTACCTGCTGATCCCCAGCCTGTACTGCGACCAGATCAGCTTCCGCGCCTCCAGCAAGATCGCCGATCTGACCCGCAAGCTGCACGAACTGCTCTCGCCGGCGCACAAGCTGCCGATCCACGACTGCTCGATGGCGCAGCGCGAGTTCATCGCGGGCCCCGTCGCCGAGTCCGAGCTCGTCGTGTTCACCGGCACCTACCACAACGCCGAGAAGGTGCGCCGGCAGCTGAGCTCCGAGCAGCTGTTCGTCTTCTTCGGGCAGGGCGTGAACCCGTTCATCGTCGGTTCGGACGCCGACCTGCGCAGCGCGATCCCCGCGCTGATCGACGTGCGGATGATCAACTCCGGGCAGGACTGCTTCGGCCCGGACCGGATCTTCGTGCACGACTCGGTCGCCGACGTGTTCGTGCCCGCGCTGTGCCACTACGCGGCCAAGCTCCGCCACGGCGACAACCGGGACACCACCAGCGACTACGGGTCGATGTACTACCTGGAGGCCTTCGCGGACTCCTTCGACTACCTGCGCCGGAACTCCCGGCACATCGTCTCCGGTGGCGAGGTCAGCATCATCGACATGCACCTGCGGCCGACCGTGCTGGAGCTGCCGCTGGACCCGAAGGCTCAGGCCGCCGAGATGTTCGCGCCGATCTTCAACGTGGTGCGCTACTCGACGGACGACGAGCTGCTGTCGGTGCTGAACTCGCCGTACTACATCGACCGCGCGATGGGCGCCACGGTCTACGGCGACATGCCTGAGGTGGTGGAGTTCCTGCGCAAGCGGCACCACGTGACGATCAACAGCACCCTGGTCGACCACGACGACGGCAACGAGCCCTTCGGCGGCCGGGGCATCGTCGCCAACTACGCGGCGCTGGGAAACCGGCGGGTCGCCGAGCCGCTGCTGCTGTCCAAGGCGGTCGCAGAACACCTCGGCACCGAGTCGCGGCGCCGCGAGCTGATCGGGGCCGCCGATGTCTGACCAGGTGAAAGGCGCCTGGCCGGCGGTCCTGGAGGTGCTGCGGCAGCACGACGCGGGCACCCTGTTCGGATTGCCCGGCGACGACCTCGAACTGCTCGACGCGATCGAGCGGGCCGACGATCCGCCGCGGCTGGTGCTGTGCCGCGACCAGCGCAACGCCCTGTTCATGGCCACCGGTCACGCCCTCCAGTCCGGGACGGTGACCGCGGCGGTCGTCGGCAAGGGCCCTGCCGTCACCAATGCCGCCACCGGCCTGCTGGAAGCCCAGTGCTCCCGCGCACCGGTGGTCCTGATCGGCGCGGGCACCGATCCGCACCACATCGGTGCCCGCGCTTTCCAAGAGCTCGACCAGGTCTCGGCGCTAGCGTCGCTGACCAAGTGGGCGCACCGGGTCGAGCACGCCGACCGGCTGGTCCCGGCCCTGCGCCGGGCGCTGCTGGTGGCCACCCAGGGCTCCCCGGGACCGGTGTACCTGGAGGTTCCGGACCACCTGCTGGCCGCGGACATCCCGCTGCGCGGTCGCGGCCTGGAACCGACCACGGGAGTTCCGCATCCGGTGCGGGCGGCCGAGCGGCCGATCCTGCTGGTCGGCGGTGGGATGCGGCACCGCAACGCGGAGCGGGTGGTGGAGCGGCTGGCCGAGCGCATCGGCGCGGCGATCTTCTGCACCGCTTCCGGGCGCGGCGCCGTCGACGAGGACCACCCGCAGTTCCTCGGGCTCTCCGGCCTCTACGCCGCACCGGTCACCGCGCAACTGTGGTCCACTTCGGACTGCGTGATCTCCTTGGGCAGCAGGCTGGAGGAGACCGCCACCCTCAACTGGCCGGAGCCGATCGGCGATTCGGTCCCGGTGGTGCAGCTCAACATCGCGGCCGAGGAGCTCGCCACCGACCACTCGGGCCCCTGCGTGACCGGGGACGCCGCCGCGACCGTCGAAGCCTGGCTGACCGACGACCTCGGCGGCGACCGAGGGGAGTGGGCCGATCTCGTCACCGCCGCGCGCCAGGAGCTGCGGCCCCGGGTCTCCGGTGAGCTGCGCATCCCGGACCTGCTCGCCGAAGTGCAGCGGGTGGTTCCGCAGGACCGAATCCTGGTGCAGGAGAACGGCTTGCAGGACATGTGGTCCTACTTCTTCCCGAACTACAGCTGCGGTCCCCGCGGTGGGTCCGTGGTGCCCTCCGAGCAGACCAGCCTCGGCTTCGGCGCCGCCGCGGCCGCAGGCGTGAAAGCCGCAGCCCCGCACCGCCCGGTCCTGGCGCTGGTCGGCGACGGCGCGTTCGCCCTGTTCGCCGCCGATCTGCGCACGCTGGTGCGCGAGCGGCTCGGCGTCTGCTACCTGGTGCTGCGCAACGGCGGCTACGGGTGGCTGCAACAGCAGGCCGACCAGCACGAGCCGCCGATCACGGGGTTCGCCTTCACCGATGACGAACCGCTGGTCCGCACTCCGGGCGTGCACCACGCGCTGGTGGAACGACCCGACGACCTGGCCCCGGCGCTCGCCGACGCGATGCGCCTGACCTCCGAAGGCACCCCGTGCGTGATCGAGGTGCCGGTGACGCTCGACGACTCGGCGCTGCGCCCCGACGGAGACTTCGGCACCCCCAAACCAGATGTGGAGCTCCCATGATTTCCGAGAACATCCGCCCGCTGCGCCGCCGCGTGGTGGTCACCGGCGTCGGCGCCGTGACCCCGGTCGGCCTGACCTTCGACGCCACCTGGGAGGCCTTCCTCGCCGGCCGCAGCGGCGTCGCCGAGATCAGCACCTTCGACGCCTCCGACCTGCCGACCTCGATCGCCGGGCAGATCAAGGACTTCGACGCCACCGAGCACATGCCGCGCACCATCGCCCGCCGCATGGACAGCTACGCCCAGTACGCGATGGCCGCGGCGGTGCAGGCCCAGCAGATGTCCAAACTGGACATCGACGAGGGGAACGCCGACCGCATCGGCGTGCTCATCGGCAGCGGCTACGGCGCGGTCAACTCCATCGACGGCTTCTCGGTGGCCATCCGCGAGAAGGGCCCGCGCTCGATCAGCCCGTACGCCCCGATCACCGGCGCGATCGACAGCGCCGCGGGTGAGATCAGCATGGCCTTCGGCGCCCGCGGCCCGAGCCGCGCGATCAGCAGCGCCTGCGCCACCGGTACCGACGCGCTGGGCGAGGCGGCCCGATGGATCCAGTTCGGCCTCACCGACGCGGTCATCGTGGGCGGCGCCGACAACTGCGTCACCCGCGTCGACCTCGCCGGCAGCGGCAACGCCCGGGCCCTGTCCCGCCGGGTCGACGACCCCCAGGCCGCCTCGCGCCCCTTCGACGAGGACCGCGACGGCTTCGTCATGAGCGCGGGAGCCGGAGTGCTGGTCCTGGAGGAGGCCGAGCTCGCGGAACGGCGGGGAGCCACCATCCTCGCCGAGGTCCTGGGCTACGGCTGCTCCTCCGACGCCTACCACTGGACCGCGCCGCAACCCGAAGGGCTGGGCGCCAAGCGCGCGATGCGCTCGGCCCTGGCCGACGCCGGTGTCGAACCCGGCCAGGTGGACCACGTCAACGCCCACGGCACCAGCACCAAGCTCAACGACGCCTCCGAGGTCGCCTCGCTGCGCGAGGTCCTGGGGACTCGGGCCACCGAGATCCCGATCTGCTCGATCAAGTCCATGACCGGGCACATGATCGGCGCGGCCGGTGCTGTGGAGGCCATCACCGCCGTTCAGACGATCCGCACCGGCATCGTCCCGCCCACGATCAACTGCCACCGCCCGCTGGCCGACGACATGAACTTCGTCCCGAACGAACCGCAGCAGCACCAGATCCGGGTGGCGATGAGCAACTCCTTCGGCTTCGGCGGCCACAACGCGGTCGTGGTCCTCGGCACGTGGGAAGGCTGAGCCGTGGCAGCATTGGTGACCGGCGGGAACAGGGGGATCGGCTTGGCGATCGCCCGCGAGTTCCAGGTGGCGGGCGAACCCGTCGCGGTCACGCACCGGGGACGGGCCCCGGAAGGGTTCCTCGGCGTCGCTTGCGACGTCACCGACTCGGGCCAGGTCGACGCGGCGTTCGACGAGGCGGAGGCCGAGCTCGGCCCGATCACCACGGTCGTGGCCAACGCCGGCATCACCGATGACCAGCTCCTGCTGCGCATGGACGAAGCCCAGTTCAGCAGGGTCGTCGACACCAACCTGACCGGTGCTTACCGGGTGGCCAAGCGCGGTGCGCGCAGCATGCTGCGGCAGCGCCGAGGACGGCTGATCTTCGTCTCGTCGGTGGTCGCGCACCGCGGTGAGGCGGGTCAGGCCAATTACGCGGCGAGCAAGGCCGGTCTGCTCGGGATGGCGCGCTCGCTGGCCCGCGAACTGGGTTCGCGCGGCATCACGGTCAACGTCGTCGCGCCCGGGATGATCAGCACCGACATGACCGAGGGACTGTCGGAAGCCCGCAGGCAGCAGATCCTCGACGGCACCCCGCTGGGCCGCTGCGGCGAGCCCGCCGAGGTAGCGGCAGCGGTGCGCTGGCTGGCCTCGGACCAGGCCGGGTACATCACCGGCGCACTCATCCCGGTCGACGGCGGCGCCGGCATGGGCCATTGAGCCCGCGGTGGAGAAGGAGGAATGAGATGCCGGGATTGCTCGCGGGCAAGCAGGTCCTGATCACCGGGGTGCTGACGGACTCGTCGATCGCCTTCCACGCGGCAAAGGTCGCCCAGCAGCAGGGCGCTCGCGTCGTGCTGACCGGCTACGGTCGGCTGAGCCTGGTGCGGCGCATCGCCAACCGGCTCCCGGACCCACCGCCGGTGATCGAGCTCGACGTCACCGACCAGACCATGCTCGACGATCTCGCACCGCGGCTGCGCGACCACGTCGACCGCCTCGACGGCGTGCTGCACTCGATCGCCTACGCGCCCCCGAGCTGCCTCGGCGAGGGTTTCCTGGACGCCCCGTGGCCGGACGTCGCGACAGCGGTGGAGGTTTCGGCCTACTCGTTGAAGTCCCTCGCGGTCGCCTGCCGCCCGCTGATGCCTGCGGGAGGCTCGATCGTCGGCGTGGACTTCGACGCGGGCGTGAGCTGGCCGGGGTACAACTGGATGGGTGTGGCCAAGGCGGCCCTGGAATCCACGACCCGCTACCTGGCCCGGGAACTCGGCCCCGGCGGGATTCGGGTCAACCTGGTCGCCGCGGGCCCTCTGCGCACGGTCGCCGCGCGCTCCATCGGAGGTCCCGACGACCTCGAAACGGCCTGGCGGGACAGGGCTCCGCTGGGCTGGGACACCACCGATCCGGAACCGGTCGGTCGCACCCTCTGCGCCCTGCTGTCCGACTGGCTCCCGGCGACCACCGGCGCGATCCTCCACGCCGACGGGGGTTTCCACTCGACCGGCCGGTGACGGGACCGGCCGGTCCGGGACGTCGGTTTCAGCTGAAACCTCGCGCACCGCAGCGGGAGGGCGGGGCTTTCAGCTGAAACCGGCGGACAACCGGTGCTGGAGTCCTACAGCAGGTGGAAGGTGCCGTAGTGGTCGGGGGAGAAGTACACCTCGTTGGTGGTCGTGTCCAGGACCAGGCGGTAGGCCTGGCGCTGGGCGCCGCACTCGCGCGGGGTCACGTCGAACTCGAGGTAGTTGTGGCCCTCGGGGAGCTGGCCCTCGTAGTTGTTGTAGGTGCCGCCGGCGAAGTTGCACTGCCCGTCCGGCCAGTCCACCCAGCCGCGCTCCGACGGGTAGTTCAGCGAGGCCCAGATCTCGTTCGAGCTGCGAGCTTCGTCGCAACCGTTGACCTCGCAGGCCTGCGCGACGGCGGCCGTGGCGGTCGGGGCGACCACGGCACTGCCGCCGCCGAGCAAGCCGAGCACGGCGAAAGCGGCGATGAGCAGCTTGATCACGGGGTTGATCCGATTGTGCGTCACACGTCCTCCCGAAAGTTGCCAGCGCCTCCGGAATCTAGAGGCGTCTGAAGACTTTCGGGGCAGATCTGCGACAACTGGACAACCGGATCAAGAACACGTGAACATCAGTGGTCCGAACCACATCAGTCCCGCCCCCGAGACGTCACGGCGTCGACCTGGGTGTGCATGAGGGCGAGGGTTTGGTCGAGGGTGAGGCCGGAGTTCACGGCGTGGTCGAGGTAGGTGAGGATGCGCTGCGCGTCCTCGCCGAGGACCGCGTTGGTGGAATCCGCCGTGGCGGCGTCGAGGGTGCCGAGGCTCGCGCGCTGCTGGGCGCCGCGCACGGCGCGGCGGAGGATCGTGGTCTCCTGCGCGTTCGGACGCCGGCGTTCCTCGGTGAGGCGGGCGAGGATGCGTCGCACGGTCGGGTCGTTCTTGACCGTCGCGGTCCGGGCGGCGTAGGCGGCCACCATCTGCGACCCGCGTCGATCGTCCGGAGCGCTCGGGCCGTTCTCGGCGTGGGCGGGCGGCACGGCGACGTCGAGCGCGTCCATCGCGCGCTGCACGCGGGCGTCCCGGGCGCGCGCTCGGGCGATCGCGTCCGGGCGTCCCTTGCCCGCGCGCTCCCGCACCTGCTCACGGGCCTGCTGGCCGGCGGCGGACAGTCGCCGGGGTCGGGTGACCAGGCCGTCGTTGATCTGCTGCTGGCGCTTGAGCCGCAGGTGCATGTCCAGCGACTGCCCGGCCCGGGGTGGGGCCAGCCGCGCGTTGCGCTCGAAGTCGTCGTCCGAGTCGCGGAACCACTTCCGCAACCGCCGGACCAGGAAGTCCTCCGGCGACTCCCGGTCGCCCCGCTGGGGCTGGAAGCCCTCCTGGCCCTCGGGGAGGTTGTCGAGCGCGACCTTGATCGCGTCCACGCACCAGCCCGCGTCGAACCAGCGGTTGAGGATCGCGATGGCCTCCGAGGTCACCGGGTGACCTGGGAAGAGCTCGCCGAACAGCTTCCTCGTGGCCAGCTCGACCTGCTCCCGGTCCGCCGGGATGACCCGGCCCGGCCAGGTCTGCGGGGTGAAGGCCATTCGGTTCCTCCAGGGGTGCGTGTGCGCCACCAGTGTCCACCAACGGTTCCGATGATCGACGCCGGATCGTGACCGCGGACCTACCGGCGGCGTCCACAGGGCTTCCGTTTGGTGGGTCTCGACTATTTTCGGGGCCCACCACGCCAGGCTGGCTACATATCCCTACTTCCCGGTAACCGGGAGGGTGTTCTTGAACGTCGGGAGTGCCAGCTCCCGTGAGGAGATTGGGAGGTCTTGTCGGTGTTCCGTCGTGTGGCGATCGTCAACCGCGGGGAAGCCGCGATGCGGCTGATTCATGCTGTGCGGGAGGTCGAGGCCGAGACAGGGGCCCGGATCGAGACCGTCGCCCTCCATACCGACGCGGACCGCTCGGCGGCCTTCGTGCGGGAGGCGGACCTCGGCTACGACCTCGGTGCCGCTCGGGACCGGCCCTACCTGGACCTGGGTGTTCTGGAGCGGGCGCTGATCGAGACCGGGGCGGACGCGGCCTGGGTCGGCTGGGGCTTCGTCGCCGAGGACCCGGCGTTCGCCGAGCTCTGCGAGAAGCTGGGCGTGACCTTCATCGGCCCGAGCGCCGACGCGATGCGCAAGCTCGGCGACAAGATCGGCGCGAAGCTGATCGCCGAGGAGGTCGGTGTCCCGGTCGCGCCGTGGAGCCGAGGCGAGGTCGCCGACCTGGACGCGGCCGTCCGCAGCGCGGGTGAGATCGGTTACCCGCTGATGCTCAAGGCCACCGCTGGCGGCGGCGGGCGCGGCATCCGCGTGATCCACGACGAGCGGGAACTGGCCGACACCTACGAGCGCACCCGGCTGGAGGCCGAGCGGGCGTTCGGCAGCGGCGCGGTCTTCCTGGAGCGGCTGGTCACCGGCGCCCGGCACGTCGAGGTCCAGGTGATCGCCGACGGCCAGGGCACGGCGTGGGCGCTGGGGGTCCGCGACTGCTCCGTGCAGCGGCGCAACCAGAAGGTCATCGAGGAATCCTCCTCGCCGGTGCTCAGCGCCGAGCAGAACGCCGAGCTCAAGGCCGCGGCCGAGCGGCTCGCGCTGGCCGTGGACTACCGGGGCGCCGGGACCGTGGAGTTCCTCTACCACCCCGGTGACCGGCTGTTCGCCTTCCTGGAGGTCAACACCCGGCTGCAGGTCGAGCACCCGATCACCGAGGCCACCACCGGCGTCGACCTGGTGAAGGCCCAGCTGCACGTGGCCTCGGGCGGCAAGCTGGAAGGGGAGCCGCCCGCCGAATCCGGGCACGCCATCGAGGCCCGGCTCAACGCCGAGGACCCGGAGCGCGACTTCGCACCGGCGCCGGGCAAGATCGTCCGGCTCGACTTCCCCGCAGGGCCCGGCATCCGCGTCGACACCGGCGTCGACGAGGGCGACAGCATCCCCGCCGACTTCGACTCGATGATCGCCAAGATCATCGCCGTGGGGCGCGACCGGGACGAGGCGCTGGGCAGGCTGCGCCGCGCGATGGCGCAGACGACGGTGATCGTCTCCGGCGGTGCGACCAACAAGAGCTTCGTGCTCGACCTGCTCGACCGGCCCGAGGTGATCGACGGTTCCGCCGACACGGGCTGGATCGACCGGGTCCGCGCCGAGGGTGAGCTCCAGTCGCACCGGCACTCCGCGATCGCCCTGGCCGCGGCCGGGATCGAGGCGTACGAGGACGCCGAGCTCGTCGAGCGGCAGCGGTTCCTGGCCGCCGCGCACGGCGGCCGGCCGCAGGCGCAGCACGAGAGCGGCAGGCCCCTGGAGTTCAAGCTGCGCGGCAACTCCTACCGCGTGCAGGTGGCGCGCATCGGGCACGAGCGGTTCCGGATCGGGATCAGCGCGGGCAACGGCGGTCCGGTCCACACCGCCGACGTCGAGGTCGAGCGCTTCGACGACCACGTCGGGCAGCTCACCGTCAACGGCGAGCGCTACCGCCTGGTCACCGACACCCACGGTCCGGTGTGCCTGGCCGAGGTGAACGGCGTGGCCCACCGGGTCAGCCGCGACGAGGGCGGCGTGCTGCGCTCGCCCGCGCCCGCGCTGGTCGTCGCGACCCCGCTGGAGGTCGGCGCCGAGGTCGAGGAAGGCGCAGCGGTCCTCGTGCTGGAGAGCATGAAGATGGAGACCGTGCTGCGCGCCCCGTTCCGCGCCAAGCTGCGGGAGTGCCTGGTGCGCACCGGAAGTCAGGTCGAGACGGGCGCGCCGCTGCTGCGGCTGGAGCCGCTCGGCGACGCCGACGAGCCCGGCGACGAGCAGGCCGCGTCCGAGACCGCTGATCTCGCGCTCCCCCCGGGACGGGAGGGGATCGACGCGGGCGAGCGCGCGACGCGCAGCCGGCAGGACCTGCGCAGCATGCTGCTCGGGTTCGACGTGGACCCGCAGGACGAGCGCCGGGTCCTCAACGACTACCTGCGGGCCCGCGAGGAACTGGTCGAGGCCGGACGGCGTCCGCTGGCCGAGGAGATCGAACTCCTGGAGGTCTTCGCCGACCTCTCCGAGCTGAGCCGCAACCGGCCGGTCGGGGAGGAGACGGCGGCGGACTCGCGGGTGCACAGCTCGCGCGAGTACTTCCACACCTACCTGCAGAGCCTCGACGTCGAGCGGGCCGGGCTGTCCGAGACGTTCCAGCGGCGCCTGGTCAAGGTCCTCGCCCACTACGGCGTCGACGAGCTGGACCGGACCCCGGAGCTGGAGGAAGCGGTCTTCCGGATCTTCCTCGCCCAGCAGCGCGCCTCCTCGGACGAGGCGGCGGTGTCGACCCTGCTGCGGCAGTGGCTCGCCGAGGCACCGCCGTCCGGCGCGAACCGCCAGCCCGCCGGTCTCGCCCTGGAACACCTGGTCGCGGCCACCCAGCTGCGCTTCCCCGCGCTGTCCGACCTCGCGCGCACCGTGGCGTTCCGCTGGTTCGCCCAGCCGATGCTGCGCCGCCACCGAGCGGAGGTCTACGCGGGAGTGCGCAAGCACCTGAAGCACCTGGACGAGAACCCGGCCGCACCGGACCGGGCCGAGCGGATCTCCGCGATGGTCTCCAGCGCCGAACCGCTGGTCCGGCTCGTCGGCCAGCGCATCGGCCGCGAGGGCACCGATCCGGCGCCGCTGCTGGAGGTGCTCGCCCGCCGCTACTACGGCAACCGGGAGCTCGACGACGTCCGCTCGGTCCAGGTCGCCGACTGCATTTTCGTCACCGCCGAGCACCGCAGCGCTGGTTCGCGCGTGGTGAGCACGGCGGTGGACTTCGCCGCGCTGCCCGACGTCGTGCGGGCGATCGGTGAGCTGGCCACCGACGGCGACCTGGTCGCCGACGTCTACCTGGTGTGGGACGGCCAGCCCGACGACACCGACGCCATGGCGGTCCGGCTCGGCGAGGTGCTCGCCGCTCAGCAGCTGCCGAGCCAGGTCAACCGGATCACCACCACGGTGGCCGGTCCCAGCGGTGCGGTGATGCACCACCACTTCACCTTCCGCCCGTCGCCGGAGGGCTTCGCCGAGGAACGCCTGATCCGCGGGCTGCACCCGCTGCTCGCCGACCGGATGCAGCTGGAGCGGCTGCGCGAGTTCGACCTCGACCGCCTGCCCTCGGCCGACGAGGAGGTCTACCTGTTCCGGTGCGTGGCACCGCAGAACCCGGCCGACGAGCGGCTGGTGGCGCTGGCGCAGGTGCGGGACCTGACGCCGCTGCGGGAGTCCGACGGCAGGCTCGTCGCACTGCCCGCCGCGGAGGGCGTGCTCACCGCGTGCCTCGACGCGATCCGCAAGGCCCAGGCGACGAAGCCCAAGGCGAACAAGCGATCCGGGACCAACCGCATCGTCATCTACGTCTGGCCCCCGAACGAGCTGTCCATGGACGAGCTCGACGTCGTCGCGCAGCGCGTGCTGCCCACGACGGCCGGGGCCGGGCTGGAGGAAGTGCTGTTCCTGGTGCGCCAGCCCGACCCGGAGACCGGCGAGCTCGGCGAGGTCGCGGTGCGCATCGGCTACGACGCCGGGGCGGGGATGCGGTTCTCCGTCGAGCCGCCGTCGGTGGAGCCGATCCAGCCGCTGGACTCCTACCGGCAGAAGGTGCTGCGGGCGGCCAACCGCGGAACCGCCTACCCGTACGAGCTGACGAAGGTGCTCGCCGGTGCGCACGGCACGTTCGTCGAGCACGACCTCGACGAGGACGGCGTGCTGGTGCCGGTGGACCGGCCGAAGGGGCAGAACTCGGCGGCGATCGTGGCGGGCGTGGTCACCACGCCCACGCGCCGGCACCCCGAGGGCATGTCGCGGGTGGTGCTGCTGGGCGACCCGACCAAGGCGCTGGGCGCGCTGTCGGAGCCGGAGTGCTCCCGCGTGATCGCCGCGCTGGACCTCGCCGAGCGGATGCGGGTGCCGCTGGAGTGGTTCGCGCTGTCGGCCGGTGCGCGGATCTCGATGTCCTCGGGCACCGAGAACATGGACTGGGTGGCCGCCGCGCTCAAGAAGATCGTCACCTTCACCCAGGGCGGTGGTGAGATCAACGTCGTGGTGGCGGGCATCAACGTCGGTGCGCAGCCGTACTGGAACGCCGAGGCCACGATGCTCATGCACACCAAGGGAATCCTGGTGATGACACCGGATTCGGCGATGGTGCTCACCGGCAAGCAGTCGCTGGACTTCTCCGGCGGTGTGTCGGCCGAGGACAACTTCGGCATCGGCGGCTACGACCGCGTCATGGGACCGAACGGTCAGGCGCAGTACTGGGCGCCGAACCTCGCCGCGGCCAACGACGTGCTCATGGCCCACTACGAGCACACCTACATCGCCCCCGGCGAGACCGGGCCGCGCGGTGCGGGCAGCAGCGACCCGCGCGACCGCGACATCTCGACCTACCCGCACGAGCTCGCCGACAGCGACTTCAGCACGGTGGGTCAGATCTTCTCGTCCGAGCACAACCCGGACCGCAAGAAGTCCTTCGACATCCGGACCGTGATGCGGGCGGTGTCCGACCAGGACCACCCGGTGCTGGAGCGCTGGGCGGGGATGGCCGACGCCGACACGGCCGTCGTCCAGGACGCGCACCTCGGTGGCAGCCCGGTCTGCCTGATCGGTGTCGAATCGCGTTCGGTCGCGCGGCGCGGGTTCCCGCCCACCGACGGCCCGGACGCCTACACCTCGGGCACGCTGTTCCCGCGGTCGTCGAAGAAGGTCGCGCGGGCGATCAACGCGGCCAGCGGGAACCGGCCGCTGGTGGTGCTGGCGAACCTGTCCGGGTTCGACGGCTCACCCGAGTCGATGCGCAAGCTGCAGCTGGAGTACGGCGCCGAGATCGGCCGGGCCATCGTCAACTTCGACGGCCCGATCGTGTTCTGCGTGATCTCCCGGTACCACGGCGGCGCGTTCGTCGTGTTCTCCAAGGCGCTCAACCCGAACATGACCGTCCTCGCGGTCGAGGGTTCCTACGCCTCGGTGATCGGTGGCGCACCGGCGGCAGCGGTCGTCTTCGCGGGTGACGTTAACGAGCGCACCGCGAACGACCCGAGGGTGCGGGAGCTCGAAGAGCTCGTGGCGGCTGCCGACGGTCCGGAACGAGCGGCTCAGAGCCTGAAGCTGGCCGACGTCCGCGCCGAGGTGCGGGCCGAGAAGCTCGGTGAGGTTGCTGCGGAGTTCGACCGGGTGCACAGCATCCAGCGCGCGGTGGAGGTCGGCTCGGTCGACGCGATCGTGCGCGCCGACGAGCTGCGTCCGCGGATCATCGACGCCATCGAGAAGGCGGCGCAGCAGGGCTGAGCCCGAGGGCGCGGTTCTGGTCCGAACCGTCCGGTCACCACAGACATTGATCATGGACGGTGCGGACCAGAACCGCCCCGGGCGCAGCATCACCCGAGAACGGGTCATGCGCGATGCGGCACCGCCTTGAGGAGGGTGACCCGCTCGGTGCCGCCGTTGGGGACGTCGTAGGTCCGCTCGTCGCCCTGCCGGGCTCCGGTCAGGGCGGCGCCGAGCGGCGACTCGGGGGAGTAGACCGCGAGACCGTCGGTGTCGGTGCCGTCGCGGGTGCCGAGCAGGAAGGTCTCGATCTCGCCGTCGTCGTAGCGGACGGTGAGCTGCATGCCGGGCTCGGCGACGCCGTCGTCCGGCGGCGGGTCACCGACCACGGCGTTGTCCAGCAGATCCCTGATCTGCCGGATGCGAGCACGCCGGTGCCCCTCGTCGTCCAGCTCGGCGGCGGAACGGTGGGAGACCAGATCTGCGAGCTCGGCCCGCAGCCGGTCGTGAGCGTCCTGGGTCATCCAGTGGGGTTGCGTGGTCGTCATGGTCTTCCTCGTGTCGACGGGTCGGTTTGGGGGCGCCGGGATCAAGGCGTGGGCCGCGTGGTGCGTGGGGGAACGCGCGGATCTCATCGATCCGACGTGCGCGGCATCGGAGAGAAGGCACGGCGGGGCGTCGGCGGATGATGTCCGCTCGCGCCGCTCGGCCGTGCGGGGTGTTTACCGTCGGCGGCGTACCGGTCTGGGCCGGACGGTCGCGCGGTCTTCGGGGGGCGAGTCGATCATCGCTGAGGCCCGTGGACCACGACGGGTGCGTGCGATAGCGCCGCCCATGACCAGCCCTCCCGTGATGTGACCTCACCGTTCAAGCCCGATCATGGCAGACGTTCAGACCAACGCCACTGTGGAAAACGTACAAATCGTCAGTGGCACTTGTGCGGTTCCTTCAACCTGCCGACACGACGAGAGGCCGGCCCCGTCGGAGCCGGCCTCTCGTCGTGATCTCGGATTACCGCAGGTCGAACTGGAAGAGGTCGAGGTTGAAGCGGGGCGCCACGTCGTCGTCGACCTTCACGACGAACTCGTGCCTGCCCGCTTCGAAGTGCCGGGTCTCCAGCGGCTGCAGGTCGAAGGCCCGGGTCTCGTGCGTGGTGTTGCCGATGTCGTGGCGTCCGGTGGTCCCGTCGGCCCAGTCGATGGCGATGCGCCCGGCCGGCGCGCCGTTGGAGGCCAGCCGCGCCGACACCTGGTAGTCCCCGGACCGCGGGAGTTCCACCGCGTACTTGATCCACTCGCCGGACCTGACGGAGCTCACCGCGATCGCGCCCTCGACGTCGCACACGTCGACGCCGCCTTCTCCGCCGCAGGTGTTCGGGTCGAGGTCGTGGTAGCCGACGCCCTCACCGCCGGGCGCGTGGTCCTCGGCCTGGACGCGCACGGTGCGGCCGCCGGGCTGGGCCTCCCAGCGGCTCATGTCGCCGCCGTTGCGCCAGTGGTGCAGGCCCTCGATCTCGTCGGTCTGGATCATCGACGCGTCGTGCTCCTCGACGACGGCCTGCCAGCCGAGCTCCGGGTCGCGACGGGACGCCTCGTCGGTGTAGGTGGCGGCGAGGTCCTGCCACATCGTGTTGATCCACACGCGGCTGTCCTGCTGGATCTGATCCAGCAGCGCCGGCTGCACCTGCGGGTCGGTGAGCTGGTCGAACACGACCTCGTAGGCCACCGGCTGGCGTCCGGGGAAAGTCCCGACCACGTCGGCGTTCTCGTCCTTGATGATGTGCATGTAGAGGATCTCGGGATCCTGGGCCATGAAGTCGGCGGCCTCCTGCACGGTCGGGCTGCCCTTGAACAGGCCGTGATCGACCGTGCCGGTCGCCCGCAGCAACCCGGTACATGTCCTCGCGGATGCCCCAGCCCTTGTCCAGGTTGACCATCGCGCGGCCCTTGACCGCGAGCATGGCCTCGTCCAGCGTCGGGACCGAGTGCGCGGTCAGGGCCGCCTGCTCGCCGCCGAGGTGCTCCTTCAGCCGCAGCTGCTTGATCTGCGCCAGCGTCAGGTCCGAGACCTCGCCGGTCCCGTTCGTCGTGCGGTCGACGGTCTCGTCGTGCATCAGAACCAGGTGGCCGTCGGCGGTCTTGCGCACGTCGATCTCGACGATCTCGGCGCCGTCCCGGACGGCCTCGTCGATCGCGGCGAGGGAGTTCTCCGGGTGGTCGCGCCAGGCTCCGCGGTGCGCGGCCGCCAGCAGCGGCGCGCGGTCGGAGTGGTCGAGCAGGTCCCGGTGGATCCGCTCGAGGGGGGCGGTCTGGTTCGCCGAGACCGATGGCGTCACCGCGAGTCCGGTGGCGAGGATGCCGAGCGCGGCGGCACCCGCTGCCGCACGGCGGCGGGCCGAAGTCGTGTCCACTGAAAGTGCTCCAATCTGACGAAAGCGACACAACCTTCGGCTGAACCTGTGAACCGGTCGTGAACGAACCGACCTTCGGTGCGGACGCAGCGGTGAACAGTGCGCCCCGTTCGAGTGAGCAAGGTCGCCGGTCAGAGCCAGGCGAGAGCGGCCACGACGAGAGCCTGGGTGCCCGTGCTCAACGTCGGTTGGATCACGGGCGCGAAGGTGGGCGAGTGGTTCGCCGGGACCTCCTGGGGCCCGCGTTCGAACAGATCGGGATCGATGCCGCCGATGCCCCAGTAGGTGTAGGGGATGTCGAAGGCGGTGGCCAGGTCGCTGAAGTCCTCGCTGGCGGCCCACTGGCCGAGCGGCCCGGCGCGGTCCCCGAAGTGGCCGGCGAACGCTTCGGCGACCCTGCCGGTCGACGAGGCGTCGTTGTCGGTGACCGGGAAGCGCTCGAACAGCTCGAATTCGGGCTCGCGGGGCGACTTCGAGGCCTGGCACTCGGCGGTGACGATGCGTTCGATCGCGTCGAGCACGTCCGCGCGGGCCCGCTCGCTGTAGGTGCGGATGTTGAGCAGGATCTCCGCCCGGTCGGGGATGATGTTGCTCTTGGTGCCCGCGCGGACGCTGCCGACGGTGAGCACGGTCGGCTCACCGGGCGCGATCTCGCGGGCGACGACCGTCTGCAGCCGCACGACGATCATCGAGGCCAGCACGACGGGGTCGATCGCCGACTGCGGCATCGACCCGTGAGCACCGCGCCCGTGCACGGTGATCCGCATGCTGTCGGCCGCGGCGAGCGTCGGGCCCGCGTTGGTGGCCACGGTCCCGGCCGGCATCGGCAGCACGTGCTGGGCCAGCGCCACATCAGGCCGGGGGATGAGCGCGCGGAGACCGTCGTCGACCATGCCCCGGGCGCCGTCGGCGACCTCCTCGGCGGGCTGGAACAGCACGACCAGGGTGCCGTTCCACTGCCCGGTGGCCGAGGCCATCAGCTGCGCGGCCCCGAGCAGGCAGGCCACGTGCACGTCGTGGCCGCACGCGTGCATCACCGGTTCGCCGTCAGCGGTGGCGGTGCTCGCGTAGGGCAGGCCGGTCGCCTCCCGCACCGGCAGGGCGTCCATGTCGGCCCGCAGCAGGACCGTGGGCCCGTCACCGTTGGCCAGCACCCCGACGACGCCGGTGCCGCCGACCTTCTCGTGCACCTGGTAGTCAAGTTCCCGGAGTCGTTCGGCGACCAGCGATGCCGTCCGGGTCTCCTGGTGGGACAGCTCCGGGTGCGCGTGCAGATCCCGGTAGAAGTCCTCCTGCCAGGACAGCGCGGTGTCCAGATCGGCGAGCACCGCGGAGGCTCGTGACGTGTCCATGCTGGTCTCGCCCCTGGTCGTGCGCGCGGAACCTCGGCCAGGATGCGCCACCGCGGGTCGGCCCGCACCGTCGCGCCGCGGTGTGCTGGGCACCCGCAGGCTGTACCGGACCCCGAGCATCCGGATGGTGAAGCACACCGCCGCGGCCACGAGCGCGCTCGCGATCCCGTAGATCCCCAGGTTCACGGCGAACACCGTCAGCGCGGCACCCACCAGCGCCGGAACGGCGTAGAAGTCGCTGGTCAGCACCGACGGGACCCGCTTGATCGCCACGTCGCGCAGCGTCCCGCCGCCGACGGCGGTGAGCGCCCCCAGCAGCACGGCCTGCACCCCGCCGAGCCCGTACGCCAGCGCCTTGCTGGCACCGGTCACGCAGAACACGCCGAGACCGACCGCGTCGAAGATCGTGATCAGCTTCGCGAACCGCTCCAGCTCCACGCTGATGAAGAACGCCACGAGCGCCCCACCAGCGGCGACGCCCAGGTAGAGCACGTCGTTGAAGGTCGCGGGCGGCAGCGACCCGATCAGGATGTCCCGCAGGATGCCGCCGCCGAGCGCGGTCATCATGCCCAGCGTGAGCACCCCGACCAGGTCCAGCCGCACCATCCGCACGGCGGTGAGCGCACCGTTGAGACCGAACGCGAACGTCCCCGTCAGATCCAGCGCGAGCAGCAACGGCGGTTGAGACATGACCACAGTCTGACCCCGACCCCCACCCCACACGCAGGTGGACGCTCAACCGCGCATCGACCCGTGCTGGACGTAGCGGTGGTGCCAGGAGAGGGATTCGTCGAGCAGGTGCGGGGTGTGCAGGCCGAACGACGAGTGCTGCGCCCGCTGGAAGTAGTCGTGCAGCAGCGGTCGGAAGTCGGGGTGCGCGCAGCGGTCGATGATGCGTTCCGCCCGCTTCTTCGGCGACAGGCCGCGCAGGTCGGCCAGGCCCTGCTCGGTCACGACGACGTCCACGTCGTGCTCGGTGTGGTCGACGTGCGAGACCATCGGCACGATCGCCGAGACGTCGCCGTTCTTGGCCTGCGACGGAGTCACGAAGATCGACACGTAGGCGTTGCGCGCGAAATCGCCTGAGCCGCCGATGCCGTTCTGGATGCGGCTGCCCATCAGGTGCGTGGAGTTGATGTTTCCGTAGATGTCGGCCTCCACGATCCCGTTCATCGCCAGGCAGCCGAGCCGGCGCACCACCTCGGGGTGGTTGCTGATCTCCTGCGGCCGCAGCACGATCTTGTCCCGGTAGGCGGCGGTGTCCCGGTTGAACCGGTCGACCGCGGTCGGGCTCAGCGAGAACGCCGTCGCGGAGGCCATCTGGAGCTTGCCGGACTCGATGAGCTGCAACATGCCGTCCTGGATGACCTCGGTGTAAGCCGTCAGCCCGTCGAACGGGCCGGCTCCGAGACCGGCGAGGACCGCGTTGGCGACGTTGCCCACCCCGGACTGCAACGGCAGCAGCTCCCGGGGCAACCGGCCGCTGCGCACCTCCAGCTCAAGGAAGTCCAGGACGTGCCCGGCGATCTGCTCGGAGGTGCGGTCGGGAGGTGTGAAAGCCGCGTTGCGGTCGGGTGATTCGGTCTCCACGACCGCGATCACCTTGTCCGCCGGGCACTCCAGGTGCGGCACGCCGATCCGGTCGGCCGGGTGGGTGATCGGGATGGGCTTGCGGTGGGGCGGGAGAGCGGTCCCGTAGTAGATGTCGTGCATGCCGTCGAGGTGCTCGCTCTGCCACGAGTTCACCTCCAGGATCACCCGATCAGCCTGCTCCAGCCAGGTCTTGTTGTTGCCCACCGACGATGACGGGATCAACCGGCCGTCCGGGGTGATGCCGCTGACCTCGATGACGGCCACGTCCAGCTCGCCGTAGATGCCCTGCCACACCCGCTGCGCCACGTGCGAGAGGTGGATGTCGGTGTAGTCGAGCCGACCGGCGTTGATCTTCGCCCGGCTCACCGGGTCCGACTGGTACGGCAGCCGGAGGTCGATCCCCTCCACCTCGGCCAGCGCCCCGTCGAGCTCCGGAGCGGTCGAAGCCCCGGTCCACAACCCGACCTTCATCGGCAGCCCCTGCTCGTGGGAGGTCGCGACCCGCTTCGCCAGCGCTCCCGGCACCTCCTTCGGATACCCGGCACCGGTGAACCCGCTCATGCCCACGTTCTCGCCGGGTTCGATCATCCCGGCGGCCTCCTCGGCCGAGACGATCTTCGAGGCGAACTGCCGATTCCGAATCCTGCCGGTCATCCACGACCTCCCGCTCAACGTTGAGACGCGCAGCGCCATCTCGGGCCAAGGGCGCTTGTTGTGACGCGGATCCTAAGCACGAGACCGAGCTGAACCGGCTGTGACGCGGGGCACCATCCGTTCCCTGCGGTGGCCCTCACCAGGCAAGACGTGGCGGCGACGGCTTCACGCGACCGATTCGGCGTCGTTCGCTCAGCGACACCGGCGGTCGCACAGCGAACTCAACCGGCGCGCCTCCGGAGCGCGAGCACCGTGGTCACCGCGAGGACGACCACCCCCACCGCCAACGCAACCGACCCCACCGCGTTCACCACGAACAACACCCCGAGCAAACATCCCCACCAGGAACAGGGCGCTCAACGCCCGCCAGACCCCCAACGCCCGGCCACTCGCAACCGAAGACGAACGTTCATCCGACATCTCCACACCTGTCTCCCCGAACGGCGGCGCGCACCCCCAGTCCAACACCCCACACACCCCCGCGCAGGTCAGCCGGGCGAGGAGTCGGGAACCGCCCATCTACCGAACAACAGGCCATCGAGGAGTCCTGCCAGGGGCGAAGAACCTGCCCACGACGCCTCCCGCACATCGGATGGCGACGAAGATCTGAGCCATCGGCGCTCACGCGAAAGCGGCGCTAATGGCCCCGGCAGCAGTGAAGATCAAGGCCAGCGCGAGGAGCAGCCAACCGGCCTTGGCCAGTTGCCGTCGCGGGCCGGCTCGGGGAGTCGAGCGGTCGTGGTAGTTGAGGGACTCGAAGCGGAGCACGCACCCCAGGGCCGCGAGCCAGAGCGCAGCCGCCCCCAGGAACACCCAGTGCGAGAAAACGCCGGCGATCAGGAATCCAGCGCAGATCGGCGCGAACGTCGCGATCCAACCCACCCGAGTACAGCGGTGGAGAGACGAGCTCGGTGCCATCGGGAGTCGCATCAGCCGGTTCGTTCCTGCGGGTGCTCGGGAATCTCCTCCCGCTGCCCGACCTCGTCGATCCTGGTGCTGAGCTCGGCATACGGCACGTGGGTGAAGCCGAACGCTTCCAGTCGCGAGTCGCGGATGCTGCTCTGGTCCACCTCGATGAGCCTGGAGCGGGGCACCACGCGGAACCTCCACTGGTCGGGGTTGAACACGTCGTAGAGATCGGGGTCGGTCTCCGCGTGCACCATGAACACGTACACCCTGGCGCGGAACTCAGGCGGGCCGGGCAAGTAGGTCGCGCCACCCGGAGCCAGACGTTGGCCGCGCAGACGGGTGCAGGCGATTGCGGGCGCCTTGCCCTGCGGGGATTCCCACGCCTGCAGGAGGGCGCTGGACTTCACCTCGACCGTGACGCCACTGGCGGTCTTGACGTCGTAGTCGTCCCACTCGTTGCGCGGTTCCTTGAGATCAGCGCCGGTAGCCGTCGCGACCAGCCATTTCGCGACGATCCCAGGGGTCGCGTTGCTGCGGAGCGGAAGTGCCCACTTCGCGAACCGCGCGAACTCCTGATCAGTGGCCGGCACGAGTTGTCCCTTCGTCCAAGCAGAAGCGCCCCGTTTTCTTACCAAGACGAAGGCCACGACGGAGGGCTTTTCCACAGATCGCCGGACTTCACCCGGGTTGAGAACGCAGCGAAGGCGCCCGGCTCGGGTCACCCGCCCTGCTTGGTATCACGGACGGCGCGACCGGAGTCGGCGAAGCCGACCTCGACGCCGTCACCCCCTTCGGGGCGGACCGGGCTCGACTTGCGCCAGATCGGTAGGCGTTTTCGTGCATAGGGGGATTTCTTCTTCACGGTGCCGCTGCTTCTTTCAGCATCTCGCGTGACTCAATTGGGCCTCGTGGAATCCACCACTCCGTGGCCAACGGCGCCGTCACTGACGAGTCAGCTTTGTGTTCGCCTCCTGCAGGATTATCGCCGCTCGGCGGCCGGTTCGTCTGGTGCATTCGTGAATGAAGATTTTCGGGAAGTGGACACCGATGTTCGCTTGACATGAATTGCGTGTGATGTGCACGTCTACGGTGAGTTACTTGTCTCCAGCATTCGTGGCATCCGGGTTCGAACTGCTGCTCGCCGACTTGGCGGTACCGGGGTTTGCGGAGTCGGCGCCATGCTCGGCTGGGAGGTGCTAATGCGGACACAGCATTATCCCAACTGCGAGAATGCTACGAGTCGCACCTGCAGGTGTCGATGGTGCTCGGGAACAAGGCACGGCTGGGAAGGTGCGCTCAGACTGGCGACTTCTGAGGATCCAGCGGATCTGAAGGTCGCCAGAGATCGAGCGGAAGTGGATTGGTCCCGGGAGCAGAAGAAGCATCTGGAAAAGAAGGAGAAGCAGGCGAACCCGCGAACTACGTTCGCGCACAAGGCAGCTGCGGTCGGCATCTGCTTGGTTGAGGTCATCTCCCTGTTGCGGAGCTGGTCGTTCAGGTCGCGTACGGCTTCATCTGGGGAGTCTGGAGTGGATTCGTCGATTCGCACTCCACCTGATGGTGGTGCACGAATTGCTCCAGAGTCCTCTGAGTCCGATGCTTTCTCGTCAGCGGTGCAGCCGGGAAATGACGACACGATCGAGGGTCCATCAGAGCGGCCCGACGCCGAGCAGGTCGAGCACATTGGACGCATCCTGCGCCTCAGCTTGAAAGAAGTCGAGAGAAACTGCCCTCACCTGATGTCGCCGGACGTGCGCCAAGCAATGGCGGACCATTTTTGGTGCGAGATGCTCGCGCAGCTTGCTTTTGAGATGGATAAGGGAATTTCCGCTGTCGAAACCATCCCAGATCGTGTTGCGGACATCGTGGTGCAGCACAGGAAAGATGATGCAAGAAGAGTAGTCCCAGACGCGGTGGTTCGAGCAGCCGTGGCGGCGGTGTGGAGGCGAATCCAGCGCTTCTCTGCGTTTGGAGTATTGGCGAAGGGGAAAGTTCTGGTTCTAGCTGTCAGGATCCTGGCGATATTTGTGTGCAAGCAGCCTGAGCGGCATCAGGCGGTTGTTCAGCACTGCATTGATCCACTGAGGTCTTTTCATCCTGATCGGGCCGTGTTGGGGCGTAAGGATTTCCGGATTCGGTGGGGATGAACTTGGAGCGGGGCGGCGCTGGGCATGGTGAGGCCCCTGGTAGAAGGGTTGTCGACCAAGATCAACCGATACCACCAAAGGCCTCAG
>NZ_SMKS01000025.1:0-80785 GCF_004348435.1 Saccharopolyspora terrae
CTCCCCCGCACCCGCGCCCGCACCCGCACCCGCACCCGCACCCGCACCCGGCGACATGAGCTCACGGATTTCCACTGAGATCAGGCACCCGATTTCCACTGAAACCGGGTCCCCGACTCCCACTGAGATCGGGTCCCCGGGCCCCACTGAGATCGGGTTCCGGATTTCCACTGAAATCGGGGGTCGGATTTCCACTGAAATCCGGAAGACCGGCCCCGGCCTGGTGACTGCAGGGACACGGACGCGGGTGGTCTCGGTTGGGTGGGTTTTTGTGGGTGGTGCGGTCCGCTGGGGCGGGGGTGCTGCCTGGATGGGTGTTCGGTCGGCGAGGAAGCGTTGGGGGCGCCGGGCCTCCTACGGGTCAGCGGCCTTGGTGAGCCGGGAAGTGGCTGAGATCCGGGGTTGATGAAGTTCTCGTTTCGGCGCTGTCAGCAGGGCGTTTCGGGGCGCGCGCGAGCGCATCGCATAGATCTTTCCGATGCGTTGCTCCGATTATTTCTTCTTGTTCGATGTTGCGGGCGGCTTCTAGCGTCCACATGAGATCCGGTCCGAGGAGGCCACCGATGACCGCACCTGAATCCGCTCCCGCCAGAGAGCTCATCGAGACGACAGCCGATCCCGCGACGTTGCGCCGCAGCGTCGCGGCGGGTGCGGTCGGCGTCTTCGTGCACTGGTTCGACTGGGCCGCCTACGCCTACCTCGCGAGCACCATCGCCTCGGTGTTCTTCCCCGCGGGTGACGCCACCGCCGGTCTCCTCGCCGTGTTCGGGGTCTTCGCGGTGTCGTTCGGCATCCGCCCCGTCGGGGCGCTGGTGTTCGGGCCGCTCGGCGACCGGATCGGCCGCAAGCGCACGCTGTCGCTCGTCATCTTCCTGATGTCCGGGGCCACGCTCGTCATCGGCCTGCTGCCGGGATATTCGACGATCGGGATCGCGGCACCGCTGCTGCTGGTGCTGCTGCGGTTGCTGCAGGGCTTCGCGGCGGGCGGCGAGTTCGGCAGCGCGGCGAGCTTCCTCGCCGAGCACGCACCCCGCCGTCGGCGCGGTTTCGGCGTCAGCTGGCTGGAAGTCGGTTCGCTGCTCGGGTTCCTGGCCGGCTCGTTCGTGTTCTTCCTGCTGTCGGTGGGGCTCTCGGAGGAGCAGCTGACCTCGTGGGGCTGGCGCATCCCGTTCCTCATCGCCGCGCCGCTGGGCGTCGTCGGCTTCATCATCCGCAACAAGATCGAGGACACCCCCGAGTACCGCGCCCTCGAAGAGGCCGACACCGTGCCCAGCAGGCCCGTGCGGGAGCTCCTGCGCAACAACGCCAAGCAGCTGCTGCAGGTCGCCGGTCTGATGACGATGATGCACGTGCCGTTCTACGCGATCCTCACCTACCTGGTGACCTACGAGACCGACCACCTCGGCCACGCCTCCGGCGACGCCGCCCTGCTGTCCACCGCGATCTCGCTGATCGGGCTGGTCCTCGTGCCGGTCTTCGGTCGGCTGTCCGACCGGATCGGCCGGCGGCCGGTCCTGATCGGTGCGGGAGTGGCGCTGTTCGTCCTGTCCACCCCCGCCTACCTGGCGATGCGCACGGGCCTCGTGGGGACGTGGATCGGCGGACTCGCGCTCGGCGTCGTGCTCTCGGCCATCCTGGGCACCTACGCGGTGTGGTCCGCCGAGATCTTCCCGACCCGGGTCCGCCAGGGCGGGCTGTCCATCGCCTACAACATCACCGCCGCGCTGTTCGCCGGCACCGTGCCCTACCTGATGACCGTCCTGATCGCCGCCACCGGCAGCACCCTGGTCCCGGGCCCGTACCTCATGGTCGCCGCCGCGGTCGGGCTCATCGCCGCCTTCACCCTGCCCGAGACCGCGGGCAACCCGCTGCTGCGCCCGGAGGACCTCAGCAGCGAGCGCTCCGAAACCTGAACCGGCAGCCGGTCAGGCGCCCGCGGCAACCGGTTGGTGGACGGGGGCTCCCGTCTTGGCCTGCACCTCGTCCGGGGTGACTCCCGGCGCCACCGACACCAGGTGCAGGCCGTCCGGGGTCACGTCGAGCACGGCCAGGTCGGTGACGATCCGGTTGACCACACCGGCCCCGGTGAGCGGCAGGGTGCAGCGCTCGACGAGCTTCGGGGAGCCGTCTTTGGCCACGTGGTCGGTGAGCACGACGATGCGTCGAGCACCCACGACCAGGTCCATCGCGCCGCCCATGCCCTTGACAAGGGAACCCGGGATCGTCCAGTTCGCCAGGTCACCGGTGCTGCTGACCTGCAGCGCGCCCAGCACCGCGATGTCGATGTGCCCGCCGCGCATCATGCCGAACGAGGCGGCCGAGTCGAAGTAGCTGGCGCCCGGGTTGACCGTGACGGTCTGCTTGCCCGCGTTGATGAGGTCGGCGTCCTCCTCGCCCTCCCACGGGAACGGGCCCACGCCGAGGATCCCGTTCTCGCTCTGCAGGGTCACCTCCACGCCGTCCGGGACGTGGTTGGCGACCAGGGTCGGGATGCCGATCCCGAGGTTGACGTAGTCGCCGTCGCGCAGCTCGGCGGCGGCGATGGCGGCTATCTCGTCACGAGTCCAGCTCATGTGCTGCTCCTAGTTCGTCGAGGCGGTGGCTCGGGGGCGCACGGTGCGCTTCTCGATGTCCTTGACCCGGGGCTTGGCCCGCACCAGGCGGTTCACGTGGATCCCGGGCGTGACGATCCGCTCGGGGTCCAGGTGCTCCTCGGCGAGGTGCTCGACCTCGACCACCGCCACCCGCCCGCACGTCGCGACGACGGGGTTGAAGTTGCGCGCGCTGGCGCGGTAGACGAGGTTGCCCGCCGGGTCGGCGGTGTGGGCGTGCACCAGCGCGACGTCGGCGACGATCGCCCGCTCCTGGACGTGGGTCACCCCGTCGAACTCCGCCAGCGGCTTGCCGTCGGCGACCGGAGTGCCCACGCCCGCGCGGGTGTAGAACGCGGCGATGCCCGCGCCACCGGCGCGCAGCCGCTCCGACAGCGTCCCCTGCGGCGCGAACTCCACCTCCAGCGTCCCGTCCAGGTACTGCTGGGCGAACCGCTTGTTCTCCCCCACGTACGACGCGATCACCCTGGACACCTGCTCGTTCTCCAGCAGCAGTCCGAGGCCCTTGCCGTCCACGCCCATGTTGTTCGACACCACCGTCAGATCGCTGACGCCGCTGTCGCGCACGACCTCGATCAGGTCGTTCGGAACACCGCACAGGCCGAACCCGCCGACGGCGAGCGTCATGCCGTCGGTGAGCACACCGCGCAGCGCCTCCTCCGCGTCGGTACGCAGCTTCGACACCTCATCACCTCTCCCACGTCCACTTAACGGACGTCGGGAAGTAAAGGACGCGCGAGGCCAGTACCGCAATGTTTGGGGATTGTTCGGGTGCGATCCGCTCGCTCGATGACCGACTGGGCCGAACCGCGTTCACTCAGCGGACGCTACGATGGCGGGCATGAGCGATGGTCCGAACGCCCACCTGGTCGGCAAGATCGGCGCCGTGCTCCGCGCGCTGTCCACGACGAACGCGGCGGGCACGACGACGACCGAGCTCGCACGCGAGACCGGGCTCCCCCGGCCGACCGCGCACCGCCTGCTCAGCTCGCTGGCGGAAGAGGGGTTCGTCGACCGCGACCTGCACACCGGCAACTGGTTCCTCGGGCCCGAGCTCTACCTGCTCGGGCAGACCGCGGGGAGCCGGTACGACGTCACCCACCACGCGCGCGACAGCGTGCACCGGCTGGCCGCCAAGACCGGTGAGAGCGCGTTCTTCTCGGCGCTGCGCGGTCAGGAGACGGTGTGCCTGCTGCGCGAGGACGGGGATTTCCCGATCCGCTCGTTCGTGCTCTACGAAGGCGCGCGGTTCCCGCTCGGAGTCGTCTCGGCGGGCCTGGTCCTGCTCGCCTTCCAGAACGACGCCGACATCAACTCCTACCTCGACGACACCGACCTGACCGCTCGCTGGGGCCAGGACCACTCCCGCGAGGCGATCCGCACCCGCGTCGACCGGACCCGCCGCCTCGGCTACGCCGTGAACCCCGGGTTGGTCGTCGAGGGCAGCTGGGGCATGGCCGCCGCCGTGTTCGACCACACCGGCAAACCCGCCTGGGCCCTGACCCTCACCGGCATCGAATCGCGGTTCACACCGGCGCGCCAACCGGAGCTCGGCGCACTCCTGCTCCACGAAGCCCACGTCCTCACCCGGCACCTGACCGGCACCCGGCGAGACCGGTGAGCGCTCCTACGTCCCGTCACCGCCCGCACCGAGAGCGATGTCGGCTTCGATGAGCGCGGTGATCTGCTCCTCGCTGCACCCGAGCGAGGCGAGGATGCGCCGGGTGTCGGCGCCCTGCTCGCGCGGTGTCGACCGGACGTTGCCGGGAGTTCTGCCGAGCTTGATGGGAAGCCCGATGCCGCGGTAGTCGTCGCGCTCGACGACCATCTCCCGATGCCTGACCTGCGGATCGGTCAGCGCCTCGCCGACGTGGTGCACCGGGGTGGCGGGAACGCCCCGGTTTACCAGCGCCTCGCTGAGCTCGTGGCGCTTCCTGGTGCTGATCGGCTCGGCCAGCAGCTCGCGCAGCGCGGCGATGTTGCGCACCCGGTCGGCGTTGGTCGTGAACCTGGGGTCCTCGGCGAGCGCCGGTGTTCCCAGCACGTCCACCAGGGTCTGGAACTGGCGGTCGTTCCCGCCGCTGATGAAGATCAGCCCGTCCGCTGCCTCGAAGGTGTCGTAGGGGGCGATCGACGGGTGCGCCGATCCGGTGCGCTGCGGGGTCTGACCCGAGGCCAGCCAAGCCGAGGAGTGCGGGTGCAACAGGGACACCGCGGTGTCCAGGAGGGCGCAGTCCACCAGCTGGCCGCGTCCGGTGGTGTTCCGGTCGTGCAGCGCCAGCAGGATGCCGGAGAAGGCGTAGATGCCGGTCACCATGTCGACGATCGGCACGCCGACCCGCAGCGGTGGACCGGTCCGCTCGCCGTTGATGCTCATCAACCCGCCGTAGGCCTGCAGGATCGCGTCGTAGCCGGGAGCGGACCCCATCGGACCGTCGGTGCCGAAACCGGTGATGCGGCAGTGCACCAGCCGCGGGAAGCGCGTGCCGATCACCTCGTCGGAGAAGCCCCACTTGGCCAGCGTCCCCGCCTTGAAGTTCTCCACCACGACATCGGCTCCGGCGAGCAGTTCGCCGAGCAGCCGCTGGCCCTCCGGCTCGGCCAGGTCCAGGCAGATGTTGGCCTTGTTGCGGTTGATCCCGGCGTGGTAGGCGCTCATCGACTCGGTGACGAACGGCGGCCCCCAGGTGCGGGTGTCGTCGCCGGCCGGTGGTTCGACCTTGATCACCTCGGCTCCGTGGTCGGCGAGCATCTGCGCGCACAGCGGCCCGGCGAGGATCCGGGACAGGTCGACGACGCGCAGGCCGCGCAAGCTGCCGGTGGGTTCAGGTGTGGTCATCGGTGATCCTGTTCGTTCTGCGCGCTCAGTAGGACTTGGGCAGGCCGAGGACGTGGTGGGACACGTAGTTCAGGACCATCTCCTGGCTGACCGGGGCGAGCCGGAGGATCCGCGACTCCCGGAAGTAGCGCTCCACGTGGTACTCCCGGGCGTAACCCATGCCGCCGTGGGTCTGGATCGCCTGGTCGGCGGCGTGGAAACCGGCGTCGGCGCACAACCACTTCGCCATGTTCGCCTCCTTCCCGCACGACAACCCCCGGTCGTAGCGCCAGGCGGCGTTGCGCGCCATGAGCTCGGCGGCGTCGAGCCGGGTCGCGGCCTCGGCGAGCGGGAACGCGACCCCCTGGTTCTGGCCGATCGGCCGGTCGAAGACGACGCGCTCCTTGGCGTAGCGCACGGCCTTGTCCAGCGCCGCGCGGCCGATGCCGAGCGCCTCGTGCGCCAGCAGGATCCGCTCCGGGTTGAGACCGTCCAGGAGGTACCGGAAACCGTCGCCCTCGGCTCCGATCCGCGCGCTCTCCGGCACGAACAGGTCGTCGATGACCACCTCGTAGGAGGAGACCGCGTTGCGTCCGAGCTTGGGGATCGGGCTCAGGTGCACGCGCTCGGGGTCGATGTCGATGAGGAACAACGACATGCCGTCGGTCGACCGGGACACCTCCTCGCGCCGCGTGGTCCGGGCGATGAGCACCATCTTCTGCGAGTCGCCCGCCTTGGTGATCCACACCTTGCGGCCGTTGATCCGATAGCCGCCGTCGACGCGCTCGGCGAAGGTCGAGATGCGGGTGGTGTCGGTGCCCGCGTCGGGTTCGGTGACCCCGAAGCAGACGTGCAGCGAGCCGTCCGCGGCCGCGGGCAGGACCTCCTCGCGCAGCTGCTCGCTGCCGTGCTTGACGATCGTGTTCAGCCCGAAGATGGTCAGGTGCATGGTGCTGCACCCGTTCATCCCGGCACCGGAGGCGGCCACCTCCTCCAGCAGCAGCGCGGCTTCGAGGACTCCGAGCCCGCCTCCGCCGTACTGCTCGGGGATGGCGATGCCGAGCCAGCCGCCCTCGGCGAAGGCGTTGTAGAACTCCCACGGGAACCGGGTGTCCGCGTCGCAGTCGGCCCAGTAATCATCGGAGAAGCTGCGGGCCAGTTCCCGCGCCCCCGCCCTGAGATTCGCCTGGTCCTCGGACAGTTCGAAGTGCATGCCCCGGCCTTTCGTGTTCGTATTTGCGAACAACACGACTGATATGAGAATAGATTCTTCCGCAGCGGCGCGGCTGTCAACCGCTTGACAGTGACTCGCTTCACTTCTTATGTTCCCGATTGCGACGCCCCGTTGGTATTTCCGAACGCCCCACGCGCGGCTTCTCACGCGATCTCCGCGATCACCACCGTCGAAGAGGATTCGAGCAATGACGCTGAACAACGCCGCATCGGCACCGCCAGATCCGTCCTCCCGCAAGGCCGTCGGGCCCGCGGTGGTGATCGGCTCAGCACTGGAGTGGTTCGACTTCTACCTCTACGCCTCGATGGCCGCGCTGGTCTTCGGCAAGCTGTTCTTCCCCGCGAGCAACCCGACCACGGCGACCTTGGCCTCGATGGCCACCTTCGCGGTCGGCTTCCTCGCCCGACCCTTCGGCGGCATCGTCTTCGGCCTGATCGGCGACAAGTTCGGCCGGAAGACCGTGCTGTCAGCCACCTTCCTGCTGATGGGCATCTCCTCCGGACTCATCGGCCTGCTGCCGACCTACTCCTCGGTGGGCCTCATCGCGCCGATCCTGCTGGTGGTGCTGCGCCTGCTCCAGGGGCTGGGCGCCGGGGCCGAGCTGGGCAGCGCAACCGCGGTGGCCTACGAGCACGCCGACGCGAAAACCCGCGGGCGGCAGAGCTCCTTGCCCGCCTTGGGCGTCAACATCGGACTGTTCGCGTCCTCGCTCACCGTCACCGTGCTGACCAGCTTCAGCGAGGAGTTCCTCCACGACTGGGGATGGCGGATCCCGTTCGTGGCCACCTTCGCCTTGGCAGGACTCGGTTTCTGGGTGCGACGCCAGATGCCCGAGACCCCGGAGTTCGAGAAGGCGGCCCGCACGGCGCAGGCCGGCGCGAAGGCCACGCCGCTGCGCTCGCTGCTGCGGTCCCACTGGCGCGGTCTCGCCGTGGTCATGGCGGTCACCATGGGCTACAACGGGGTCAGCTACATCTTCAAGACCTTCTCGCTGTCCTACCTCACCACGTTCCGCGACGTGCCCGCCAACGTCGGCGCTTTCGGCATCACGCTGGCCAGCGCCTGCGCCATCATCACGGTGCCGATCGCCGGCCGGATCTGCGACTTCGTCGGCGCCAAGGCGGTCATCCTGGTGGGCGCGCTGGCCACCGCGGCGCTGGCCTTCCCGTTCTTCTGGTTGCTGGACTCCGGGCAGCACGTGGCGATCTGGATCGCGCTCATCCTCGCCACCGGCATCGTGGTGCCCGCGATGCTCAGCGCCCAGGGCGCGTTCCTCTCGCAGCAGTTCCCGACGCGGACCCGGGTGTCCGGCCTGGGAACCGGCCGGGAGGTCGGCGGCGCCTTCTCCGGAGGGCTCGCGCCGGTGGCCGCGCTCGCCCTGGTCACGGCCACGCCCGGGCACGCCACCTGGGCGGTGTCGCTGATGTTCGTCGGTGGAGCCGCGCTCATCGCCGTCGGCGCGCTGTTCGACCAGATCAAGGCCGTCGAGGCCGACGAGGCGCAGCTCGCCGAAGCAGTGGGCGACAAGGCCTGAAGCACCGGCGGTAAGTTCGACACCGCCGGGGTCGGTCGACACGATGGGGAACGCAGTGCCACTTGCCGAATCGGGAGCAGCCAAGGCGCACCGGACCGTTTCGCGGATCACCACCATCCTCGAACTCGCCGCGTCGCGCCGGTCCGGGGTGCGACTGTCCGAGCTCGCCACCGAGCTGGACGCACCCCGGTCCTCGCTGCACGGCCTGGTCAAGGGCCTGGTCACCGACGGTTACCTGCGCGAGCAGGGCGGCGCCTACACCATCGGGCCGGCGATCAGCGCTCTGCTCGCCGCGGCACCGCCCACGGTCGCCGAGGCCGCCCGCGGAGCCATGGAGGAGTTGCACCGCCAGTTCAACGAGACCGTCATGCTGGCCTCCCCGGTCGGGAGCTCCCTCGTCTACACCGACGCCATCGAGTCCACGCAGCCCATCCGCTACTCCGCTCCGCTGCGCGTCCGGCGCCCGCTGCACCCGACGAGCTCGGGCAAGTGCCTGCTGGCCTTCGGCACGGAGCGGTTCCGGGAGAACTACCTGACCGGCCACCTCGCCGACGTGCCCCGCGTCGACCAGGTCCGCCACGAGCTCGACGAGGTCGCGAAGGCCGGGGTCGCGATCAACCGCGGTGAAACGCTCCCCGACATCACCGGGGTCGGAGCACCGGTCTTCGACAAGGGCCGCGTCGTGGCGGCCATCGCCCTGGCAGGCCCGACCTCCCGGCTCGGCGACGTCGTCACCGACATCGCCGAAGCCACCAAGGCCGCCGGCCACGAAGTCTCCGAACGCCTCGCCGGCCGCTGAGCGGACCACCACCGCAGGCCGTGCGGCCCGTCGACCACGCCGAACCACCCAGGGAGCGCGCCGTGCACGTGGGTACCTTCTCGATCGCCGCCTACGACGTCGCCTCCGGGCGGGCGGGAGTCGCGGTCAGCACGCGCATGCCCGCCATCGGCGCGTTGGCGGTGTTCACCGACGCGACCTCGGGCAGCGTGGCCACCCAGGCGCTGATCAACCCGCTGCTCGGCGTCGACGGCCTGGAGCTGCTCGAGGAGCACTCCGCGGAGGAGACGTTGCGCAGGCTCCTGGACGCCGACCCCGGAGCGGATTCCCGCCAGGTGTCCATCGTGGACAAGCACGGCGGCTCGGCGGCTCACACCGGGGTGGAGACGCATCCGTGGAGCGGCCACCGGACGGGACCTGGATTCGCGGTCGCGGGGAACATGCTCGTCGACGGCCGGACGATCGACGCCATGGTCGAGTCGTTCGAGGCCACCACCGACGAGCCCCTGCACGAACGGCTGCTGCTGTCCCTGGAAGCCGGCCAGCGGGCCGGTGGGGACAGGCGCGGCAAGCAGAGCGCCGCGCTGCGGGTGAGCAGCGGCGAGCCGTACCCGTACCTGGACCTGCGCGTGGACGACCACCCCGAACCGGTGGCCGAGCTGCGCAGGGTCCACGAGGTCGCGAAGCGAGAGCTGCTGCCGTTCGTCGAAGCGCTCCCGACGAGGGACAACCCGCACGGCAGGTTCCACGAGCTCCTCGGTCTCCCGGACGAGGGCACCGCGCCCTGAACGGGCCTCACGTCACGCTGAAAGCACCGGCCCGATCCGGGTTTTCACGCGGCTCGCCCCTCGTCGTCCTCCCCGCCGGGTTCAGGAGCGGTGCCGGAGGCGACGAAGCGCCGCCAGCGGTCCCACGTGCCCCGCAGGGCCTCGTCGGCGCTGTGCGCCTGCCGCGCGAGCGAGCGGGCGATGGACCCGGGACCCGCGAGCGGCGTCTCCGGCGGGGAGACCCGCCCGTCCGGACGCGCGCCGAGCAGTGCGGCGGTCGCGAGCACCCGGCAGTCGCCGAGGATTCCCGGTGCCTTCCTCAGCTCGGGCGAGCGCAGGTCGAGATCCTCGACCAGGAGGTCGCGCCCGGCCAGGGCGCACCGCAGCGTCGAGCGCAGCCCGCCTCCCTCTTCGCCGCTGCGCCCGAGCACCAGGGTTTCCGACAGCAGGGCCAGCGCGCCGTCGTCCAGGGCGATGCCGGTGCGCCGGTCCACGTCGGCGCCGCCCGCGACCACGAACGGAGCCGCGGCCCAGACGAGCGAGCCTCCGGTTCCGACGTGCACGTCGGCGGCCCAGCTCTGGTGACCGCCCCGCGCGTCGTAGGCGACCACGCCCGACGGCTCGACGAGTTCGAGGTGCACGCCGCTGCCGACCGCGACCTCCACTCGCAGGTCGTCTCCGGCGAGCAGGGTGGCGCACACGCCGACGAGCGCGATGCGCACGCGCGGTCCGTCGATCCCGAGCAGGCGGGGGCGCAGGAATTCCCCCGCCTGCAGGACCGTGGCCCGCGCGACGCCGTCGACGAGTTCGATCGACACCGTTGCCATCGCGCGGTCACCCGTGGTGGACGTGCGGGGCCATCGGCCCCGGGTCCACTGCGGTGTGCTCGCCCCGGCGGTGCTCGGCCACGAGGTGGTGCACCCACTTGCACAGGTCGCCGACGGCCGTCGGGTCCGTGCGGGACAGCGCGAGCGTGGGCAGGCCGGAGCGCACCGATGAGGCGTCGGTGATCATCCGGGCGACGTCGACGTCCACGTGCTCGGCGAGGTCGGTCTTGTTGATCACGAGCAGGTCGGCGCGTTCGATGCCGGGGCCTCCCTTGCGCGCGACGTCGCCGCCACCGGCCACGTCGATGCAGAAGATCTGGGCGTCGACCAGCGCGGGGCTGAAGGTCGCCGTGAGGTTGTCGCCGCCGCTCTCGACGAGCACGACGTCCAGCGGTCTGAAGGCGCGCTCCAGGTCTTCCACGGCGATGAGGTTGGCGGTGACGTCGTCCCGGATCGCCGTGTGCGGGCAGGCGCCGGTCTCCACGGCGCGAATCCGCTCGACGGGGAGAACGCCTGCGGCGCGCAGCATCCGGGCGTCCTCGTCGGTGTAGATGTCGTTGGTGACCACCGCGAGCTCCAGCTCGTCGGCGAGCTGCCGACACAGCGTGGCGATCAGGGTGCTTTTGCCGGTGCCGACCGGCCCGGCGATCCCCAGCCGCAGCGGCCGGGACGCAGCGCTGCCGTCGCGGTGTTCGTGTTCAGGCAACGAAAATCCTCCTCGTGCTGTTCTCGTGCTGCAGAGCCCAGTGCTCTGCCAGCGGTGCGGTCACGGCGGGCATCTCGGCCGGGCAGGTGACCGCGACGGCGATCTCCGCGGATTCGCGGACGACCTCCGCCGACTCCCAGATCCACCGCGCGGTGTCGACGGGGTCGACGGGCAGCAGCTTCAGCGCCGCCGCCGCGACCGTCTGGGCGTCCTCGTAGAGGCACGCCCGCGCGACGCGCGACTCGTCCAGCCCCATCACGGCCGCGACGACGCCGAGGGCCACGGGGCGCTGCGGCCCCGGGCCGAGCGCGTCGAGGGCGGCCACGGCCGGGTGGTACGGCCACAACCGCTCGGCGAGCCGGACCAGTCCCCGCCCGAGCAGGGCGGAGGCCGCGCGCACCGGCTCGGTCGGCGTTCGCGCCAGCAGCGCGTCGTGGATCTCGTCGAGCCGGACGTGCTGCTCCCCGGCCGCCCGCAGGGTCAGGACGGCGGCCGAGGCGTCGACCAGCGCGACCGAGCGCAGTCGAGCGCGGAGGTACTCGGCAACCTCCGCGCGGTCGAGACCGGCCGCCAGCGCCGGTTCCAGACCGGCGGAGTGCGCGTGCCCGCCGGTGGGAAGACGGGCATCTGCCAGGAGCATCGCTCCCAGGTCCGGGTCCATCACCCACTCCTCAGAACAACGAGTAGCGCTGGGCGAGCGGGACCGTGTCGACGGGGTTGGGGCGGACCCGCTCGCCGTCGATCTTGATGTTGAAGGTCTCCGGGTCGACCTCGATCCGCGGCAGCGCCGTGTTGTTCGGCAGGTCGTGCTTGGTGACGCTGCGGGTCTCGCGCACCGCGGCGAGCCTGCGCCGCAGGCCGAGCTTCTCGGCCAGCCCGTCGTCGAGCGCCGCCTGCGCCACGAAGCTCACCGACAGGTGCGGCGCGGAACCCGGTCCCTGGGGCAGCGCCGGGCGCATCATGACCGGCTGCGGTGTCGGGATCGTGGCGTTGGGATCTCCGAGAGCGCCCCACACGGCGGCGCCGCCCTTGATCACGGTGAAGGGGCGGATGCCGAAGAAGGCCGGATCCCACAGCACGAGGTCGGCCAGCTTGCCCGGTTCGACCGAACCGACCTCGTGGTCGATGCCGTGCGCGACGGCGGGGCAGATCGTGTACTTGGCGACGTAGCGACGGGCGCGTTCGTTGTCGGCGGGCAGCGACGAGCCCAGCGGTCCGCGCTGGTTCTTCATCACGTGCGCGACCTGCCAGGTGCGGCACACCACCTCGCCGATGCGCCCCATCGCCTGCGCGTCGGACGAGGTGATCGACATCGCGCCGATGTCCTGCAGGATGTCCTCGGCCGCCATCGTCGTCGGGCGGATGCGCGACTCGGCGAACGCGAGGTCCTCGGGCACATGCGGGTTGAGGTGGTGGCAGACCAGGAGCATGTCCAGGTGCTCGGTGGCGGTGTTGACCGTGTGCGGCAGGGTCGGGTTCGTCGAGGCCGGCAGCACGTTGGGCTCACCCGCGACGACGATGATGTCGGGTGCGTGCCCGCCACCGGCGCCTTCGGAGTGGAACGCGTGGATGCCGCGGCCGTCGATCGCGTCGAGGGTGTGCTGCACGTAGCCGGTCTCGTTGAGGCTGTCCGCGTGCAGGGCGACCTGCAGGCCGTACTCGTCGGCCGCGCGCAGCGCCGCGTCGATGGCCGCCGGGGTGGCGCCCCAGTCCTCGTGCACCTTGTACCCGCCCGCACCGGCCAGGGCCTGCTCGGCGAGCCCCTCGGCGCTGACCGTGCTGCCCTTGCCGAAGAGGATGACGTTGAGCGGTAGGTGGTCGAGGGCCCGGTGCATCATGGCCAGCGACCAGGAGCCCGGGGTGACGGTCGTGGCCTTCGACCCCTCGGTCGGTCCGGTGCCGCCGCCCACCACGGTCGTGGTGCCGGTGGCCAGCGCTTCGGCCATCTCGATCTCGGTGAGGAAGTGCACGTGGGTGTCGATCGCGCCCGCCGTCAGGATCTTGCGGTCCCCCGCGATGACGTCGGTGGTCGGACCGATCTTCAGGTCCGGGTGCACGCCGTCCATCACGTCCGGGTTGCCGGACTTGCCCACCGCGACGATGCGCCCGTCGCGGATGCCGACGTCACCGCGGACGACGCCCCAGTGGTCGAGCACGATCACGTTGGTGATGACCAGGTCGAGAGCACCCTCCGCGCGCGTGGTCATGCCCTGCGCGCCGGACTCGCGGATGCTCTTCCCGCCGCCGAACACCGCCTCGTCGCCACCGACGCAGAAGTCCTGCTCGATCTCGATCCACAGGTCGGTGTCGCCGAGCCGGACCTGATCGCCGGTGGTCGGCCCGTACAGCTTCGCGTACTCGCGACGACCGATCTGGCTCACTGCCCCTCCTCGGAGTGCTGCTGATCGCCACCTCGCTCGTCGGAGGCCGAGGCCGTGCCGGGCATCTCGGGTTCGGAACCCGGGGTTCCGTACGGGACGACCTTCCTGGGTTCGCGCGTGTAGGTCGGCAGTTCCCGGTCGCGGATCTGCAGACCGGGCACGTGCCCGGTCCCGCCCAGCGCCACCAGCTCCACGAGCTTGCTCACGCCGGGCTCGAAGCGCACCGACGTCCCGGCGGGGGAATCCAGGCGGTAGCCCTGGGCGGCGTCGCGGTCGAAGGTCAGCGCCGGGTTGGCGTCCGGGAAGTGCAGGTGCGCCCCGATCTGGATGGGACGGTCGCCGTCGTTGACCACCAGCAGCGTTCGCCGCTCGCGACCGGCGTTGAGCTCGATGGGCGTCTCGCGGACGCGGACCTCGCCGGGGATCACGAGATCGGCTCCGTGATCGTGACGAGCTTGCGCCCGTCGGGGAAGGTCGCTTCCACCTGCACGTCGGAGAGCATCTCGGGCACGCCCTCCATGACTTCCTCTCGCGTGAGCACGCGCCTCCCCTCGTTCATGAGCGCGTCGACGGTGAAGCCCTCACGGGCGCGCTCGATCGCCCAGCAGGACAGCAGGGCGACCGCTTCCGGGTGGTTGAGCAGGACGCCGCGTTCCCGTCGATCGCGGGCGATCATTCCGGCGACGCTCAAGAGCAACTTCTCCGCGTCAGACGGAGTGAGATTCATGAAATCACCTCGCATCACTGAAGTTCGCGACCGACTGTAAGGCACGTGCGGATCACCGCACAACGCGCATGCAAATCGTGAAACCGCGCTTCAAAAACAGCGAACCTGCTGTTCATGACGCCAGTAACGCTGGGCCCGAACAACTTCCACGCAAGAAAAGCGCGCAGCGAAGGTTTTCGTCCGCTTAGGATATTTTGGCGACTCTCGCCACACAACGCGTTTTTCGGAAACTTCATCGAGAGCCGAATCCCGAAACCCGCGCGATACATCCGCGCAATACAAAGGACCGAACAAACTTTCCCATTCGGCCTCGCCGGGTTGAAAAGATGCGCGCCTCGAGGACGAGAGGAGCAACTCCTCCTCGGCGCCCGCGCGGCTCAGCCCCGGCCGCGGCCGGTGAGGACGTTGCGGAGCCGGACCGCGACGTGCAGATCGCCGAGCTTCTCGGGATCGGTCACGTCGATCCCCAGCGACGCCGACAGCTTGTCCAACCGCTGGTAGAGGGTCTGCCTGCGCACGTGCAGGCGTTCGGCGGCCTGGGTCTTGTTCGCCCCGCAGTCGAAGAAGACCTCCAGGGTCCGCAGCAGGCGATCCCTCGTCTCGCTCGGCTCGTCGAGCAACGCCCCGAGCTGCTCGCGGATGAACCGCTGCAGGACCTCGTCGGCGTCGAGCTGGTGCACGAGCCGGTGCAGCGACCAGTCGGCGGCGTCGACGACCCGGGTCGTCTCGCCGTCCGCGAGATCCAGCTGGAGGCAGCGACGCGCTTCAGCCACCGCGTGCGGGATGCCGCCGCTTCCGCTCACCAGCGGACCGATCCCGACGGCCGGGTGCTCCGGCCCGAGCACGCCGAGCTGGCGCACGTCGTCGATCAGGTCCCGCCGGGAGCGTTCGGGCCGCCGCGCGTCCAGCGCGACGAGGGCGAGGTACTCCTTTTCGTCGGCGTGACCGACGGCCATCCGGCCGTTCCGCTGCAACTGCTGCTCCAGCGCTTCGCGCACCCCCGGGTCGTCGCCACCGGTGACGACGGCGACGAACGCATCCGTGCCCGTCAGACCGGAGTTGGCGAGCAGGACGTCGAGGTCGTCGTGCGCGGCGGAAGGGTCGCGGAGGTGCTGGAACAGCGCGCGGGTGGCGCGCATCCGCGGAGTGGGCGGTTGCGCGCGCAGCAGCGCCAGGGCGAACGCCTGCGGCGCCCGGCCGAGAGCCGCTTCCAGCACCAGCGGGTCGGCACCGGGCGCGGCCAGCACCTCCAGGTTCGCCGTGCTGATTCCGTGCACGGCGACGGTGGCGCGCCAGGTCACGACCTCGCCCGCGTCACCCGCTTCCCGCCCCGGCGCTCGCGAGAGCACCGCGCCCGAGCGATCCCGCACGACGACAGCGGCGCCGGTGAGCTCCGCGAGCGCGCCGGTGAGCTCCTGCAGGCCCGCCCCGGAGGTCAGCTCCGCCGACAGCGCATCGGAGATCGAGTCGGCCAGGCGCAGCCGCTGCACCGAATCGTTGATGATCAGGCCGTTGATGCCCTCGGTGATCTCCACGAAGGGGACGGGACGGTCGAACCGGATCAGCGGGAACCCGTGCTTGGCGCACTCGTCGATCAGGGCGTCCGGAACTCCGAGACCGGTGCTGGCGGTCTCCACGGCCAGCGCGGTGACACCGCGAGCGGCCAGGTCGCGGACGTAGGTGCGCTGACGCGACGGCGAGACCTCCGAGAGCACCACTCCCCCGGTGAGCAGCAGCTCCCCGCCCCGGAGCAAGGGCGCGATGTCGATGACCTCGCTGGAGTGCACCCACCGCACGCTGCGCGAACCCGCCTCGGCACCGACCAGCAGCACCGGCTCCCCGCGTTGCACGCTGCGGTGGCGCAGCACCTCGTCGAGCGACATCTTCATGACAGATCGTCCAACTGCGATCGACATTTGGTTGACGGAATGTACCTTGTTTCCTTCCTCCTCGGCCAGAAGCATGAGATCTCACCAATGCCAGCGTGGAGGGGAGACCCGATGACGAGTCCGGCAGGTGACGACCCCGCAAGAGGCGACCTGGAGGAATGCCTCCAACCGATCCCCGAGGAGTCCAGGACGCGCCGGGTCTCGGGGCAGTTCTGGATCTGGGCCGGCGCGAACATCGCACCGATCAACTGGGTGCTGGGAGCGCTGGGCATCGAGCTCGGCCTCGGGCTGTCCGACACGTTGCTCGTGCTCATCGCGGGCAACTTCGTCGGGATGGCCCTGTTCGGACTGTTCGTGCTGCTCGGCCAGCGCACCGGCGCGACCGGGATGGTGCTGTCCCGGGCCGCGTTCGGCCGCCGCGGGGCGTACCTGCCCGCGGCGATCCAGGCGCTGCTCGCCGTCGGGTGGTGCGCGGTCAACACCTGGATCATCTTGGACCTGGTCATGGCGCTGCTCAGCGAGCTCGGGGTGGTGGACCCGGCCGCCGAGAACCACGCCGCGAAGCTCGTCGTGGCCGCGGTGATCATGGGCGCGCAGGTGCTCATCTCCTGGTTCGGGTACCGCGCGATCTCCAGCTTCGAACGCTGGACCGTCCCACCGACGATCGCCGTGCTGGTCCTCATGTCGCTGGTCGCGTGGACCGGGCTGGAGATCGACTGGGGCTACGCGGGCCCGCCGGGACAGGTGCTCACCGGCATCGAGCGCCTCAGCGCGATGACCGCGGTCATGACCGCCATCGGAATCGGCTGGGGCATAACCTGGTTCACCTACGCGGCCGACTACTCGCGGTTCGTCAGCACCACCGTACCGCGACGCAGGCTCTACCTCGCCAGCACGCTGGGGCAGTTCCTCCCGGTCGTCTGGCTCGGAGTCCTCGGTGCCTCGCTGGCCACCAAGAACGGCGAGGCCGATCCCGGACGCCTGATCGTCGACAACTACGGCTCGCTGGCCGTGCCCGTGCTCTTCCTGGTGGTGCACGGGCCGATCGCCACGAACATCCTCAACATCTACACCTTCGGCGTCGCCGCGCAGGCCTTGGACGTCAAGGCCTCGCGCCGCACGCTGAGCGTCCTGGTGGGCGTGTTCTCGATGCTGTGCGTGACGCTGTTCGTCTTCCACGGCGACCTCGCGTCCGTGCTGGACTCCTGGCTCGTCTCGCTCGTCGCGTGGGTCGCCTCCTGGGCCGGGATCATGCTCGTCCACTTCTTCGCGCTCGAACGCGACAACAGCCGCACGGACCGGTTGTTCGCGGCGGTCGGCAGCCGGCTCCTGCCGGACGTCAACTGGGCGGCGGTGGTCTCCTTCGGCGCGGGCGTGGTCTCCACCTGGCTGTTCATGCACGGCGTCCTGGAGGTCTTCCAGGGACCGATCGCCGGTGCGATGGGAGGCATCGACCTGTCCTGGCTGGCCGGTGGACTCGTGTCGGCGGGCCTCTACGCCGTGCTGGGGCCGCGCGCGCACCGCCGTCACCTGCCCGAGCAGCTGCCGAAGCGCGAGCCCGATCACGCCCCCTCCTGAGCAGTGCCATTCCGATGTGGAACGAGGTGAACATGTCCGGAACTCCCGGGTCCTTCCCGTGGCAGCGCGGTGTTCGCGCCGCGGCCGCGCTGACCTTCGACGTCGATGCCGAATCCTGCGCCCTGGTCCAGGATCCCGGCTCGGTGGAGCGCATGTCCCTGATGGGGCACCAGTCCTACGGCCCCCGGGTGGGCGTGCCGCGGCTGCTGAACGTGCTGCGGCGGCACGACGTGCGGGCGACGTTCTTCGTCCCCGGCTACACCGCCGAGTGCTACCCGGACGCGGTGCGCGCCATCGTCGACGACGGTCACGAGGTGGCCCACCACGGGTACGTGCACGAGTCGATGCGCGGGCTCGACGAGGGCAAGGAGGCCGAGTACCTGGACCGGGGGCTCAAGGCGCTCGAACGCGTCGCCGGTGTCCGGCCGACCGGCTACCGCGCGCCGTGGTGGGAGATGAACTGGCACACCCCGAAACTGCTGGCGGAACGCGGTTTCACCTACGACTCCAGCCTGCTCGACGACGACGTCCCCTACCTGATGACCAGCTCCGGGCCGGGTTCGACCGAGCTGATCGAGATCCCGGTGGACTGGTCGCTGGACGACTGGGAGCAGTTCGCCTTCTACCCCGGCTGGACGGGCAGCGGTGTCATCGAGAGCCCGCTGAAGGCGCTGGAGATGTGGTCGCTGGAGGCCACGACGCGGCACGCCGAGGGCGGCTGCTTCGTCCTGACCGCCCACCCGTTCCTGTCCGGGCGCCCGGCCAAGGCCAACGTCCTCGACCGGCTGCTGGAGCTGTTGCGATCGCTCGACGGCATGTGGGTGACCTCGCTCGCCGAGATCGCCGCGCACGCGCGACCGGTCTGCGGTCCCGCCCGCACCCACGAGCGGCTGACCGACGTGCCGGTGTGACCGCTCAGGGGTGCGGCGGCGCGTCGCCGTCGCACCCCGGTGCGCCCAATCGGGTCGAGATCTCCGCGGCGGTCTCGCGGACCACTCCGGCCAGTTGGCCGCGCAGCTGCTCCGACACGCGGAAGCTGGGCGCCGACAGCAGCAGGGCGGCGACGAGGTGCCCGCGGTGGTCGCGCACCGGCGCGCTGATGCCGACCTCCTCGACGTGGGTCTCACCGGCGTTGATCGCCACGCCCGAAGCGCGCACCGCGGCGAGTCGTTCGAGGTAGGCGCTCAGCTCGGCGTCGTCCCTGCGCTCCGAGCGCACCAGTCCCCGCTCCAGCAGTTCTCGGGCGCGCCCTTCCGGCAGCTCGGCCAGGAACACCTGCACCGACGAGCTCGCCGCGGTGGTGTAGCGGGTCCCGATCGGGGTGGTGTGCTTGACCAGCTTCGGGCTCGGGACCTGCTCGACGGAGACGGACTCGTGGCCGCTCCACACGACGAGAGCGCTGGTCTCCCCGGTGCGTTCGGTGAGCCGCTCCAGCGACGGGTAGGCCACGCGGCGGACGTCGAGGTTGGCCAGCAGCGGACCGGCGATGCCGATCAGACCGAGACCCAGCCGGAAGCGCCCGCTCTCCGGGTCGCGCAGGACCAGGTCGAGCTGCTCGAGCTGGTTGAGCAGCCGGGACACGGTGCTCTTGTGCAGGTCCACCCGGCGGGCGATCTCGGTGACGCCGAGCGCGGGCTCGTCCACCGAGAACGAGCCCAGGACGCGGATGCCGTTGTGCAGCACCGAGTTGGCGCTCCTGGCCTCCTGCCGGTCGAGTTCGTCGTTGTCGCTCATCGTCGTGCCCTCCTGCACCGCCGCACACCGCTCGGGACCGCGACGACGCCGGCCCCCGAACCCGGAGACCGGCGTGGCCTGCGATCCGCCGTCAGGCGGGGAGGACGTTGTGCTCGGGTCCGTAGGGGAAGCGGGTGATGTTCTCCGCGCCGTTCTCGGTCACCACGAGGATGTCATGCTCGCGGTACCCGCCCGCTCCTTCCTGCCCCTCCGGGATGGTGATCATCGGTTCCATGGACACGACCATCCCGGGTTCGAGGACGGTCTCGATGTCCTCGCGCAGCTCCAGGCCCGCTTCGCGGCCGTAGTAGTGCGACAGCACGCCGAAGGAGTGGCCGTACCCGAAGGTGCGGTGCTGCAACAGCTCCTGCTCGTCGTAGACCTTGTTCAGCTCCGCGGCGATGTCACCGCAGACCGCTCCGGGGCGGATGAGCTCCAGGCCGCGTTCGTGCACCGCGGTGTTGACCTCCCAGTACCGCAGCTGGGCCGCGCTGGCCTCGCCGTAGACCAGGGTGCGTTCCAGGGCCGTGTAGTACCCGGCGATCATCGGGAAGCAGTTCAGGCTCAGCAGGTCGCCGCGCCGGACCTTCCGGGAGGTCGGCCAGTTGTGGGCGCCGTCGGTGTTGACCCCGGACTGGAACCACACCCAGGTGTCCCGCAGCTCGGCGTCGGGGAAGGAGCGCGCGATCTCGCGCACCATCGCCTGGGTACCCGCCAGCGCCACCTCGTACTCCGGCACGCCTTCGGCGACCGCGGCGGTCACGGCGGCCCCGCCGAGGTCGGCGATGCGCGCGCCCTCCTTGATCAGCGCGATCTCCTCGGGGGACTTCACCATCCGCTGGGCCATGGCCGTCGCCGAGACGTCGGTGAACTCGAACCCCGGCAGGACCCGGGCGATCCGCGCGCGCAGCGCCGGCGCCAGCTCGTCGTCCTCGACGCCGAGCCGCCCCTTGGTGACCCCGGCGTCGGAGAGCACCGTGGCGATGGCGTGCTCGAAGTTGTCGCGCTGCCAGTCGGTGTAGACGACGTTGTCGCCGAAGCTCCGCCGCCACGGCTGCCCGGCGTCGATGTTGGCCGACACGGTGACGTGGCTGCCCTGCGTGACCACCAGCGCGTAGTTGCGCCCGAACGCCGTGTAGAGGAAGTCGCTGTAGTAGTTGATGTTGTGGTAGCTGGTGAAGACGACCGCGTCCACGCCCGTTTCGGTCATGCGCCGGCGCAGCACGTCCACTCGCCGCCGCATCTCCGCCTCGGAGAACGTCGGTGCGACGCGTTGTCCGTTGTGGATGGTCTTGAGGCGTTCCATGCTCATCGAGCAGATCCCTTCTCGTGATCGGTGCTGCACTGTGCGGACCCCGGCGCCGGCCCGTCGGGGTCGGAACCGGGTGGAACGTGGCGCGCCGCGCGCATGACCAGCACCGCGGCGACCCCTGCCGCGGCGAGGTACCAAGCCGGGGCGACCGGATCGGCACTCGCGTGGATCAAGGAGGTGGCCACGAACGGAGCCGTCCCGCCGAACAGGGCGTTGGCCGTGTTGAAGCTGAGCGCGAAACCGCTGTAGCGCACGTGCGTCGGGAACAGCTCGGACAGGAACGCCGGGAGCGTGCCGTCGTTGGTGCTGAGCACGATGCCCAGCGCCGTGTGGATCAGCACGACACCGACCACGCCGGCGGTTCCGAGGAGCAGGAAGACCGGGATCGCCAGCACGGCGAACAGCGCTCCGGCCAGCGTCAGCATCCTCGCGCGACCGACCCGGTCGGAGAGGCGGCCCATGAGCAGCACGGCCCCGATGTAGACCACGAGGGTCACGCCGGTGGACGCGAACGAGCTCGTCTTCCCCAGCCCGAGCTCGGTCGACAGGTAGGTCGGCATGTAGCTCAGCAGCATGTAGAACCCGACGGCGTTGAGGCTGGTGACCCCGAACGCGACGAGGAGTCTGCGCTTGTTGTGCGCGAAGGCGTCCCGCAGCGGCGCCTGCACGGCGGACTGCCGGCCTTCCAGCTCCCGGTACTCGGGGGTGTCCTCGAGCTTGAGCCGGATGTAGCGGCCGATGAGTCCCAGCGGTGCGGCCAGCAGGAACGGGATGCGCCAGCCCCAGGACGCCATCGCCTCGTCCGAGAGCATCGAGGTCAGCGCGGTGACCACGACCGAGCCGAGCAGGAGCCCGCAGGCGGTGCTGGCGGGAACGACGCTGGTGTAGGCGCCCTTCCGGCCTCGGGGCGCGTATTCGAAGAGGAACGCCGAGGCGCCCGCGTACTCGCCCGCCGCGGAGAAGCCCTGCACCAGCCTGGTCGCGAGCAGCAGCAGGGGCGCGGCGATGCCCACGGCGGCGAAATCGGGCAGCAGGGCGATCACGCAGGTGGCGGCGGACATGATCAGGATCGACAGCGACAGCGCGTTGCGCCTGCCGAACCGGTCGCCGAAGTGCCCCCAGAAGAGGCCACCGACGGGACGGATGACGAACGACAGCGCGAACACGCTGAAGGTGGCCAGCAGTCCGGCGGTCGGCGAGGTGCCCGGAAAGAACACGCTCGCGATCGTGGTGGCGAGGTAGCCGTACACGGCGTAGTCGAACCACTCGACGAGGTTGCCGATGAAGCTGGCGCTGACGACGCGGCGCATCGTCGACGGCGCAGGCGTTCTCCGCCCGGGATCGGACGTGCTGGAAGGCATGCTTGCCCACTCCCCGATGGGTCGAGTCAGCGATGCAGGTGCGAACCCGCACCGTCCCCTTTCACCTAACCTGGTTCGCTAGAAACAACACAGTTGCGATCTCTGCAACGTAGGGACCCTGCGCCGCACTGTCAACGCCCACCTCGGCCGACGAGCACACTCCAAAGCCACGTATCCGCAGGTGAAAAGCACATTTCCGCACAGGCCGAAGTCAAGCCAAACACCCCGACAGCGGACACTCCGCGCAACATGAGTGCACCCGATGCAACACCGGATCGGACTCAGGGACGTCGCGCGCTCACGTGCGCGGGTACCGCTGCTCGCCCGCCAGCTCGGCCCCGACCTGGCGGACCAAGGCGAGGAACTCCGCGACCACCGGCCGGTGGTCGCGCTCGAGCCAGATCACCGACAGCGGCAGCGTCGCGGGGCGTCGCAGCGGCACGACTCGGACGCCGTCGGTGACCCGACCCGCCGTGGAGGCCGGGATCAGCGAGAACGCGCGCCCGTCGGCGATCAGGTACGACCGGCCGCCGACGATGCGGGGCGGGCTGACCAGCACCAGCGGGTTCAAGCCGCGGTCGGCGCAGAGGCGCATCAGCTCGTCGTAGTAGTCGGGGTTCTGCTCGCGCGGCCAGAGCAGCAGCGGCAGATCACCCATCTCGGCCAGGTCGATCGCCTCTTCCCTGGCCAGCGGGTGCTTCTCGCTCAGCGCGACCAGAACCGGTTCGGTGCGCACCAGGTCGGACCGGTGGTGCGGCGGCGGTGTCACGAAGCGGCCGAGGCCGACATCGCAGTCGCGGTTCACCAGGGCGTCGGCCACTTCCCCGGTCTCCACCGGGACCTCCAGCAGCTCCGCGTCCGGCATCGCCGACTCCGCGCGGCGCAGGACGACCGGCAGGATCTCGTCCATCACGCTCGGCGTCACCGCGATGCGCAGCCGACGCGACCGCATGTCGGTGAGCCGGCGCGCGCGGGCGACGAATGCACCCGCTGCGGCGCACAGCGCGCGGGCGTCGTCGAGCAGCGCCTCTCCCGCCTCGGTCAGCGCCACCGTCCGGGTCGAGCGGTCGAACAACGTCGTGCCCACAGCACCTTCCAGGCGCCGGATCTCCTGGCTCACGACCGGCTGCGAGCAGTGCAAGCGCTGCGCCGCGCGCCCGAAGTGCGACTCGTCGGCGACCGCGACGAACACCTCGAGCTGCCGCAACGTCACACCCATAGCGTGACGCTATCAGTCGCGTCCGAATTGTTCGTTGTTTCCAACGCACCGGCGGCTCTAGATTTCTCGCCACCAGCAAGAGATCCCGTCGGAGGTTCGCGCAGATGTTCGTGGTGTCAACGGAAGTTCGTGACGCGGTCGCCACCGGTCGCCCGGTGGTCGCGCTCGAGTCGACGATCTTCACGCACGGGCTGCCGCGCCCGCGCAACCTGGAAGTCGCCCGGGAAGCCGAGGCCAGGCTCAGGGACAACGGCGTGGTCCCGGCGACGATCGGCGTCGTCGACGGCGTGCCGACGATCGGGCTTAGCGACGACCAGATCGAGCTGCTGTCCAACGAGGACGACGCGGTCAAGGTCAGCGTGCGCGACCTGCCGGTCGCCGCGGTCAAGGGGCTCTCCGGCGGCACCACCGTCGCGGCCACGGCGCTGCTCGCGCACAAGGCCGGCATCGAGGTGTTCTCCACCGGTGGTCTCGGCGGTGTCCACGAAGGCGCCGGCACCAGCTTCGACGAGTCCGCCGACCTGTTCACCCTCGCCGACGTGCCGATCCTGGTGGTCAGCGCGGGCGCGAAGTCCATCTTGGACATCTCCGCCACCTTGGAACGGCTGGAGTCCCTCAGCATTCCGGTCGTGGGCTACCGGACGAACCGGTACCCCGGCTTCTACGTCGCGGATTCCGGGCACGAGATCGACTTCTCGGTCGCCGACCCCCGCGAGGCGGCTGCGATGGCCCGCGCCCGTCGGGAGCTGGACCTGCGGGCGGCGCTGCTGATCGCCAACCCGGTTCCCGAGGACGAGCAGCTCCCGCCCGAGCTGCACGATCGCGTGGTGGCCGAGGCGTGGCAAGCGGCCCGCGAGCAGAACATCGTCGGCCAGGACACCACACCGTTCCTGCTGGACCACATCGTCAAGGCGACCGGCGGGCGCAGCCTGGAGGTCAACATCGCCGTGTACCGCAACAACGTCTCCCTCGGCGCCGAGATCGCCAAGGCGATGGGGGCGTGATGGGACGCAAGGTGCTCGGCGTGCTGGGCGACCTCGTCGAGGACGTCGTCGTCTGGCTGCGCGAACCGCTCCGGCAGGCCACCGACACCGACGTGGAGATCCACCGGGTGCGCGGCGGGAGCGCGGCCAACGTCGCCGCTTTCGCGGGCTGTCCGACGCGCTTCCTCGGCTCGGTGGGCGCCGACTTCGCCGGGGACGCGCTGGTGGGCGAGCTGTCCTCGCACGGCGTGGACGTCCGGGTCCAGCGCCGCGGCCGCACCGGCACGATCGTGGTGCTCATCGACGAGCGCGGCGAGCGGGCCATGCTGCCGGACCGGGGCGCCTCGGTGCTGCTCGACGACGTGGAGCCGTCCTGGACCGACGGGCTCGCGCACCTGCACGTGCCCGCGTACTCCTTCGCGGGCGGCGCCGTCCGCGACGCCGCGATCGCCGCGGTCGGCCGGGTGCGATCGGAAGGCGGCTCGGTGTCGCTGGACGCCTCGTCGACCGGGATGCTGCGCCACCACGGCGTGGACCGGTTCCTGGACCTCGTCGCCGAGCTGGAACCGGACCTGCTGCTGGCCAACGCGGCCGAAGCCGAGCTGCTCGGCCTGCACGACGCCGAGCTGCCCAAGACCACCGTGGTGGTCAAGAACGGTCCCGACCCGACCGCCGTGCTCACTCCCGGTGCCGCGCCGCACCACGTGCCGGTGGCACCGGTCGAGGAGGTCCGCGACCTCACCGGCGCCGGGGACGCGTTCGCCGCGGGCTTCCTCACCGCGCTCCTGGAGGGCGCTCCCGTCGAAACCTGTTGCACGAACGGGCACGCCTTCGCCGCGCGCGTGCTCAACGCCCCGGGCGCCACGATGCGCCCGGCCTGATCTCGAAGAGTGGTGCGTTCAATGGAGCACGTGCGCTTGGCCGACTCCCGCGGGCAGCGAGCCCCGGTCGGCCGCTTGATGGCCGCGCTGATCGGCGCGGTGGTCCTCTTCCAGCTCAACGCGACCATGCTCAGCCCGGCCGTCACCGACCTCGGTGAGCGCTTGGACGCCGGTGCCGACCAGGTCGGCCTCCAAGCCACCGTCTTCTTCCTGTCCGCCGCGCTGTTCGGGGTGTTCCTGCCCCGGCTGTCCGACATCGCCGGTCGTCGACCGGTGATCCTCGCCGTCGTGGCGGTGACCAACGCGGGCACCGTCATCGGCCTGCTCGCGCCGAACATCGAAGTCCTCTACGCCGCCCGCGGCGTGCAAGGCGTGTGCGGCGTGCTCGTGCCGATGTCGCTGATGGTGCTGCGGGATGCCGTGCCGCCCGACCGGTTCGGCCTGCACGTCGGGATCATCACCGGTGTCAACGGCGGGGTCGCCGGGGTCGACGCCCTCCTAGGTGGTGTCATCGTCGACACCGTCGGCTTCCGCGGTGTTCTCGCGACGATCCTCCTCGTCGGGGTCATCGCCGCTGGACTGGTGTGGCGGTGGCTTCCCGACAGCCGGCCTTCAGCAGGGGCGCGGATGGACTGGCGGGGCGTCGCCCTGCTGTGCGCGACGATCGGCCTGCTCACCGTGGGGATCTCCGGTGGGGGCGTCCTCCTGGTGGGTGCGGCTGCGGTGCTGTTCGCGGTGTTCGTCCTGGTCGAGCGACGCCGCCCGGACAGCCTGGTGCCGGTGCGGCAGATGCGCGACCGCGGTACGTGGGGATTGCTGCTCACCACGACGCTGACGCTCGCGGGGGTCTTCGCGGCGATCAACTTCGTCCTGCCGCTGCTGGCGCAGGAGGGTTTCGGGATGAGCGCGAGCACCGCGTCGCTGCTCTACCTCACGCCGTACGCCCTGGTCGGATGGCTGGTGGCGCCGTTCGCGGGCCGGCTCGCGGAGAACATCGGGTACCGGAGGGTCTTCCGCGTCGGGGTGCTCGGCAGCGTGGTGGCGCTGGTGATCATGATGTTCGGGCTCTCCTCCCCGGCAGTGCTCGTCGGCTGCGCGGTGCTGCTGGGCGTGACGGCGGCCGGGATGGCCAACATCATGCTCAACGCCATGGGCGTGGTGTACTCCCCCGCCGACAACCAGGGGCTGCTGCCCGGGCTGAACTCCGCCGCGTTCAACGTGGGTGCGTCGCTGGGGACTGCGGTGCTGTCGTCGCTGGTCGGCCAGCCCGGCGGGTACCAGCTGGCGTTGGCCGTCGCGGTGGTGATCTCGCTGCTCGCGCTCGCGGTGTCCTTCGTCCTACCGGCGGGGCAACGGCAGTAGGCGGTCCGCGCCGTCTCCCGCGAGTGGGAGATCGCGCTTCACCCGACGGACTCGGGCGAGCGGGTTCGTGCGGTCCAGGCCACGGCCGGGATGATCGCGAGCGCGACGACTCCGCCCACGATCGTGAGCGTGGCGTAGTCGCTGCCGGCCACGACGAGACCGGAAGCCAAGCCGCCACCCGCACCGGAGAGGGCGATGGCGACGTCCACCGTCCCCTGGGTCTTGGCGCGGGTCGCGAGCGGAACGGTGTCGGTGATGATCGCCGTGCCGCTGACGAGTCCGAAGTTCCAGCCGAGACCGAGCAGCCCGAGGGCGAGCGCCAGGAGCAGAACCGAGTGGGGCGGGGCAAGAGCGGCGAGCAGACCGGCCGCCAGGAGGGTCACGGCCGCGGCGGTCGCCACGGGCAGGCGGCCGAACCGGTCGACCAGCAGGCCGCTGATCGGCGAGGGCAGGTACATGCCGGCCACGTGCACGGCGATCACCAGCCCGGCAGCACCCACGTCGTGGCCGTGGTGCTGCATGTGGATGGGGGTCATCGTCATGATGCCGGCCATCACCAGCTGCGTGAGGACCATGACCGACGCGCCCAGCACGAGTCGACCGCCACCTCCGGACACGCCGGTGACGCGGTGCCGCGCACCGATGTCCTGCGGAGCGCTCGCGGCGAGCTCGCGCGCGGTCAGCAGCGGATCCGGCCGCAGCATCACCCAGAGCACGAGCGCCGCAGCGGCGTAGGCGGCCGCGGCGAGCAGGAACGGCCCTGCCAACCGCGGGATGTCGAGCGCGTCGGCCAGATCACCGGTGATCTCGGCCAGGTTGGGCCCGGCGACGGCGCCGAGCGTGGTGGCCATGAGCACGGTGCTCACGGCCCGGCCCCGGTGCTGCTCGGGTGCGAGATCGGCTCCGGCGTAGCGGGCCTGGAGGTTGGCGGCGGTACCGGCGCCGTAGACGAACAGCGCGGAGAACAGCAGGGCCACGTTGCCGAGTGCGGCTGCCACGACGACACCGAGGCTGCCGAGGGCCCCGGCGCCGTAGCCCAGCGATAACCCGGCGCGCCGCCCCCACCGCTGCGAGAGGCGCCCGACGAGCACTGCCGCGGCGGCGGAACCGATGGTGAACAGGGCGCTGGGAAGACCCGACAGGCCGGTGCTGCCGAGCAGGTCCTGGGCCAGCAGGGCGCCGACGGTGATGCCGGCGGCGAGCCCGGCCCCGCTGAGGACCTGGGCGGCGACGAGCACACCCACGACGCGGCGGTGAGCGGGGTGAACAGCGGCGTTCGACACGGGATGCCTTTCCGGAGCCGGGATGGGTGAGCGATGCGCGTTGGTGCGTCAGCGCTCGGTGGTCTGGGTGATCCGCCGCGAACGGCGAGGGATCTGACCTTGCTCGAAACGGTGGACCTCGCGCGGAATCCATCCGCGAGCGAGCGCGGTGACGAGTTCGTGGTCGAAGCGCGCTGCTGGCCGCGTGCGCGTTCTCGGACTCAGGCGCTTTCCACCGGCAGTTCGGCGAGCCGCCATTCGAGCATCCCGTCGGCCAGGCGCCGGGCGCTGCGCCCACGCGCGTTGAGCAACCGCACGGCGTCGTGGGCGAGAACGCAGTAGCTGCCACGGCAGTAGGCGACGATCTCCTGATCGGCCGGGATGTCATCGAGCTTGTCGGCGAGCTCTTCCACCGGGATCGAGACCGCGCCGGGGATGTGCCCGGCCTCGTACTCCTCGCGCGGGCGTACGTCGAGAACGACGACCTCTCCACTCCGGGCGCGGTGCAGCAGGTCGTCGCGGCTGACCTGCTCGGCGTCGTCGGGCCCCAGGTAGGCGGCGCTGGCCGCTTCGACGTCCGGCAGGTGCGCGCTCGCAACCGTGCGCACCAGCGCGTAGAGGGCCGCCACGTCAGTCCCGGCGAGCCGGTAGTAGATCTTCGTGCCCTCCCGGCGCGTGGCGACCAGGTTGGCCTGCTTGAGCGTCTGCAAGTGCGCCGAGGCCGTCGTCATGCCCAACCCCGCAGCACGCGCCAGCGATTCGACCGTGCGCTCGCCTTGGGCGAGCAGGTCGACCAGTTCGAGTCGTTTCCCACTGCCCAGCGCCTTGCCGACGCGCGCGAACTGATCGAACAAGGCCGTCTTGGCGTCTCGATCACCCATCATTCTCCAATCATCCTTGGAATAGGGTATAACTAGCACCAGAGCAAGCTCCACCCCGGATGGGAGACGCCACGATGAGCACGGTGGATCTTGTCCCCCTGGTCGATGACGGACTGGGAAACTCCGCCTATCTGGTCGATCTGGGCGACGGTCGCGCGCTGGCGGTGGATGTGAGCCTGGACCTGCGAGGCACGTGGCAGGCCGCGCGCCGACGCGGGTTGACGTTGGCCTTCGCCGCCGACACGCATCTGCACGCCGACTTCGTCTCCGGCGCGCGGCAACTCGCCGCCACCGAAGGAACCCGCGTGCTCGCCTCGGCTGCGGGGAACCGGGAGTTCGCCCACACCGGCCTGCGCGAGGGCGACGAGGTAGACCTCGGCGGATTGCGCCTGCGAGCGCTGGCCACACCGGGGCACACCCACGAACACCTGTCGTTCCTGCTGCTCGACGGCGACCGACCTGCTGGGGTGTTCACCGGCGGATCCTTGCTGGTCGGCGCCGCGGCACGCACCGACCTCGTCTCACCCGAGCAGACCGAGGCCCTGGCGCGTCGGCAGTACGCCTCGCTGCAACGGCTGGCCGAGCTGCCCGACGAGCTCGCGGTGTGGCCCACCCACGGAGCCGGATCGTTCTGCTCGGCACCACCGGGAGCGCAGCGCACCAGCACCATCGGCGCGGAAAAGACCCACAACCCCCTGCTGCGCGCCGAGGACGAAGACGCGTTCGTGACCGCCCTGCTCGACTCGCTGGGCAGCTTCCCGCCCTACTTCCTGCGGCTGCCCGAGCACAACCGGCGCGGACCCGCCGTGCTCGCCACCGACCCAGCGCTGTCCAGTGTGGACGTGGCACAGGTGCGAGCGCTGCGCGCCGACGGCGCACAGGTCATCGACGTGCGCCCGGTGCGCCAGTTCGCCGCCGGTCACATCCCCGGCGCCCTGTCGATTCCGCTGCGCCCGGCGTTCGCATCGTGGCTGGGCTGGCTGGCCGACCCCGAGCGTCCGCTGGTGGTCGTCCGATCGGACGACCAAGACCCGGCCGAGATCGTTTGGCAAGCCGTCAAAATCGGCTGCACCAACCTCTCCGGCGAACTGACCGGCGGCATGACCGCCTGGACCGCCGCCGACCAGCCCACCACCACGACCCGCCTCGTCGACGCCGACGAGATCACCCGCGAGCACGTCGTGGACGTGCGCCAGGACGCGGAATTCACCGCCGGGCACATCCCCGGAGCCACCCACGTCGAACTGGGCGCGCTGTCCGACATCGCGGACGCGCTGCCCCGAACGCCGACAGTGGTGATGTGCGGGCACGGCGAACGCGCGATGGGAGCCGCCAGCCTGCTCGAACTAGCCGGGCACCGCGACCTCGCCGTCCTCGAAGGCGGCCCCGACGACTGGGCCGAAACCACCGGAGGCTCCCTGGAAGGCGGAGCATGAGCTCCACCGATCTGCGTTTGGGGTTGCGCGCCAACCTCGCCCAGTTCAGCCTCCTCGTGCTCGTCAACGCCCTGGTCGGCGGGATGGTCGGCCAGGAGCAGACCGTGCTGCCCCTGCTGGCCGAGCAGGAGTTCCACCTGTCCGGCTACACCTTCCTGTTCACCTACGTGTTCGTCTTCGGGATCAGCAAGGCCGTCACCAACTACTTCGCGGGCACGTGGTCGGACCGCTTCGGGCGCAAACCCGTCCTCATCGCCGGATGGCTGATCGCGATCCCCGTGCCACTGATGCTGATCTGGGCACCGGACTGGGGCTGGATCGTGGCCGCCAACCTCCTGCTCGGCATCAACCAGGGCCTGACCTGGTCCACCACCGTGATCATGAAGATCGACCTCGTCGGTCCCCGACAGCGCGGCCTGGCCATGGGCTTCAACGAAGCCGCCGGCTACGGCGCCGTCGCGATCACGGCCGCGCTCGCCGGTCACCTCGCCGAGCAGCACGGGTTGCGACCAGTGCCCTTCCTGCTCGGTGCCGCGTACGTCGTGCTCGCCCTCGCTCTGTCGAGCCTGGCCGTCCGCGAAACCCGGGAGCACGCCCGCCTCGAAGCAGGCCAACCCACAACCGCGCCGGGCGTTCGGACCGAACTGACCAACGGGCAGGTCTTCACCCGCACCACCATCACCGACCCGGCCCTGTCCTCGGCGAGCCAAGCCGGCCTGGTCAACAACCTCAACTTCGGCCTGTCCTGGGGCCTGTTCCCCCTGCTGTTCGCCAGCGCCGGACTGACCGTCGGCCGCGTCGGCCTCCTCGTCGCCCTCTACCCCGCCGTCTGGGGAGCCGGACAACTCGCCACCGGCGCGTTGTCCGACCGATGGGGCCGCAAGCACTTCATCACCGCCGGCATGCTCACCCAAGGCGCAGCGCTCGCCCTGATCGCGCTCGCCGATACCTTCTCAGCGTGGATCGCGGCGACCGTCCTGCTCGGCGCCGGCACCGCGATGGTTTACCCGACACTGCTGGCCACCATCGGCGACGTCGCCCATCCCGGTTGGCGTGCCCGCTCGGTCGGCGTCTACCGGCTCTGGCGTGACAGCGGCTACGCCGCGGGCGCCGTGCTCGGCGGCGTCGTCGCCGACCTCGCCGACATCCGCGCCGCGGTCTGGGCGGCAGCCGCCCTCAGCCTCGCCTCCGGGATCAGCATCGCCATCCGCATGCACGAAACCCACCCCCGAAACCGCCGCGCAGACGAGGAAATCGCATGACCGGCCACGATGGACTCCGCAGCACTCCGATCTACCTGGACCACGGCCACCGCGCTCACACCACGGTCGACACCGTCCGCGCCGCCGTCGCCCGGGCCCGCGCCGCACTGCGGCTCCCCCTCGGCCGCTGGACCACCGCAGATGACCTCTCCAGAGCCGCGGGCCGGATCACCAACGCCGCGAACGGAAACGGCCCGGACGTTTCCGGCTGAGGTGATGTCCCTGCACCTCGAACGGGCATCCCCCGTCGGTGCGTCTGCCGTGCGGAGTCAGGGCTGCGGATCGGTGTCCGGGGTGAGGCGCACGCAGCAGTGGCCGGGTCGCGGGTCCAGGCGGGCGGCCAGTCCGGTGACGCCGGCTTCGGCGAGAAGCCCGCTGCACAGCTGCAGGTTCATCCCACCAACCGGTCGAGGTGGAACGCGGCCGTCGTGCGCGCGAGATCGACAGCGGCCGCCGCCTCGCGACTCGGCGCTCCGGTCGTCGCCGCCTGGCTGGCCGGGATCATCATCAACCTGGTGACCATTCCCGCCTACTACGACGTCGCGCTGCGCGACTTCGGCCTCCTGGTGGCGGCGGTCGCACTGGCCAGGCTCGCCGTCGCGCACTCGCCTCGGCGCGGTGCGCGATGAGGCCGCCGGCCGGAGGCGCGGTGAACCTGACCGAGGACCTCCTGCCCGAGCGCGGCGGGGGCAGGGCGGCGCTGCACGTGGTGCACGGACGCCAGGGCTACGACCTGGACGCGGCCGAACGGGCGGTCGCCGACCTGCTCGTCGCCATGGGCAAGGACCCCTCCGACCCGCACCTGGCCGACACCCCGCGCCGGGTGGCGGCCAGCTACGCGGAACTGCTGACACCGCGCGAGTTCAACCTGACCACGTTCCCGAACGACGAGGGCTACGACGAGCTGGTCCTCGCCACGAGCATTCCGGTGCAATCGCTGTGCGAGCACCACATGCTGCCGTTCCACGGGATCGCGCACGTCGGGTACCTGCCCGATCAGCGCATCCTCGGACTGTCGAAGCTCGCGCGGGTCGTGGAGCTGTTCGCCCGCGATCTGCAGGTGCAGGAACGGCTCACCAAGCAGGTCGCCGACTGGCTGCAGGACAAGCTGGCGCCCAAGGGCGTCGGCGTCGTCATCGAGGCCGAGCACCTGTGCATGTCCCTGCGGGGCGTGCAGGCGGGCGGTTCGCGCACGGTGACCTCCGCGCTGCAGGGGTCGTTGCGCGACGACCCCCAGACCAGGCAGGAGTTCTTCGCGCTCACCAACACCGGACGCTGAGACCGACGGTGCCGGACGGACTCGAAATCCGTCCGGCACCGTCGACTACTTGGTCTCCCCGGCGAGGTCGACCGCGCGACCCTCGCGGGTCATCAGCACGCAGCCGGTGGAGATCAGGAACGACAGGGCCCAGACCGACGCCACCAGCCACAGCTGGCCACCTGCCGCGAGCACCAGCCCGGAGGCGATCGCCGGGGTGAACCCGGCTCCGAGGGTCGAGGCGGTCTGGTAGGCCAAGGACGCGCCGGTGTAGCGCATCCGGGTCGGGAAGAGCTCGGCGACGAACGCGCCGAACGGCCCGAAGATCACGCCTTGAACGATGCCGTTGGCCAGGAAGAGCCCGATCGCGAAGCCCCACAGCGTGCCCGTCTGCAGGAGCCAGATGATCGGGTACGCCAGCACCGCCCCGGCGAGCATGCCGGCGAACATCACCGGCTTGCGGCCGAACCGGTCGGACAGGCGGGCGGCGAACCAGATCGCCACGATCGTCAGGGTCGCCCCGACCGCCTTGACGTTGAGCACTCCGGTCCGGTCCACCCCCAGCTCGATGACGTAGGCCACCGCCCACACCGTCATCAAGCCCTGCACGGTGTAGGAGCTCATCCCGGCGATGATGCCGAGCACGAGGTTCCGCGGGTACTGGGTGATGACCTCCATCAGCGGGATCTTGCGCCGTTCGGCCTTCTCCCCCAGCTCCAGGAACAGCGGCGTCTCGGCCACCTTCAACCGGATCACCAGTCCGATGGCGATCAGCACGATGCTGAGCAGGAAGGGAACCCGCCAGCCCCAGCTGAGGAACTGCGCGTCCGGCAACGTCGACATCGCGGACATGACCAGCGTCGCGAGCACGGCACCGGCCGGGCCACCCATGTTGGCGAAGCTGGCCGCGAAGCCACGGCGCGTCGACGGGGCGTGTTCGAGCGCGACCAGCATCGCGCCGCCCCACTCACCACCGACGGCCAGGCCTTGCACCAGCCGCAGCACGACCAGCAGGGTCGGTGCCGCGACCCCGATCTGCGTGCTGGTCGGCAGCATGCCGATCGCGCTGGTGGCAACGCCCATCAGCACCATGGACACGATCAGCACGCCCTTGCGCCCGAGCCGGTCGCCGAAGTGGCCGAAGATCGCACCACCGAGCGGACGGGCCACGTACCCGACTGCCAGCGTGCTGAACGAGGCGAAAAGCCCCACGGCGGGCGGCATCCCGGCGAAGAACAGCTCGCCGAACACGAGGCTGGCAGCGGTCGCGTACAGGATGAAGTCGTAGAACTCGATGGCGCTGCCGATGAAGCTCGACGCCAGGATGCGCCGCATCTCCCGCGTGTTGAGGGTGTCCGAAGTGGAGGCCCGCTGCACGGCTCCGGTGGTCTGGTTCATGGTGCGACCACCCCTTCACGCGCGAGGTGAGCTCCGGGCGACGTCCCGAAGGGCAGCACGTCGAGGTCGTCGGGGACGAAGAAGGCTCCGCGGCACCGCTGCGCCGCGCTCTCCCAGACCGATCGCGGCGCGGTGCCGGGCACCAGGTGGTGCAGGGCCAGCGCCTTGGCGCCCGCCGCGTTGGCGATGTCGACCGCCTGCTGCGGGCTGGTGTGCGACTTGGTGTGGTGTTCGATCGAGGCCTGCGCGGTCGGGCCTCCACCCGAGTAGGTGCGGAGCACCCAGTCGAAGTCGATCGCCTCGTGCAGCAGCAGGTCGGTGTCGCGGGCGAGGCGGGCCAGGTTGTCGCAGGGAGCGGTGTCACCGGAGAACGTGACCGAACCCGCGGCGGTGTCGAAGCGGAACGCGAAGGCCGGTGCGATCGGCGGGTGGCGCACGAGAGTGGCGGTGACGGTGACCAGCTCGTCGGCGTAGACCTCGAAGGGCCGCACGTCGTCCGGTGTCGGGTTGTCGTTCGGGTGGTAACCGGAGTCCTCCGGGACGCGGATGTCCTCGGGCAGGAAGTGGTCGAGCGGGCTCGGGCGCAGGGCGTCGAGCACGCGATCGTTGAGATCGGTGGCGTGGGCGGCCATCAGGTGGTGGAACATCGCCGCGATGCCGGGTGTGGGTTGCTCGGCGAACACCGGGGACGGCGGCACCACCGCGTGGGAGGCGGCGGGCGGCAGCGCGCCGCGGTCGCCGGGCCCGATGATCCGGATCGGGTGCTGGTCCGCGCCCAAGGTGAACATGCCGAAGAGTGCCAGGCTCGCCAGGTCGACGGTGTGGTCGGAGTGCAGGTGCGTGAGGAACACGGCGCGCAGGGAGCTGACCTGGATGCCCGCCAGGTTCAGCTGCCGCCCGACGCCGTGACCGGCATCGACGAGGTAGGCGCGGTCGCCGACGACGACGGCGGTGGCGATGCCCGAGCGCTCACCGGCATCCGCACCGGGCCACCAACGGGGCCCTCCTGCCGTGCCGAGGGTGACGACCCTGGGCCGGAGATCGGCGACGCTGCCGCGGAGGAGTCTAGTGGTGTCAGTCACAACGGCGATTGGACCTCGCCCGACCGAACGGCACAAAGACGAATTTTCAGGGCATCCGATAGTGCTCTTCTATCGGTCCTGGTGAAGCAGCATCCGCTGGAACTCCTGCGCGGCGGGAGAGAGCCGGCCCGGGCGCTGGAAGACGTTGATCCGACGGTTCAGCGGCGGCTCCATCGAGCAGAGCACCGCGCCCTTGAGCTCGGCCAGACTCGCCAGCGGCTGCGGGAGGACCGCGCACCCGGCACCGGCGACGACGAGGTGCAGCGCTGATTCGCGGTGCCCGACCTCCACCACGACGTTGAGCTCCACCCCGCGACGTCCGGCCTCGGCGCGCAGGAGATCGCGCACCAGCGTGCCTTCGAACCCGGTCACCACGTCCCTGGTCAGCAGGTCCTCGACGGTCATCCGCCCCTCCGGCGGCAGGGCGCTGCCCGGCGGCAGCGCGACGACGAGCTCCTGCTCGCCGACCAGCGCGCTCTCCAGGTCATCGGCCGGGTGGGGCATCGCGTCGGCGAGGCCCAGCTCCGCCTCACCGCTGCGCACCGCCGCGTGCACGCCCTCGCCGAACTCCCACTGCTTCAACCGCACCCGGACCTGCGGATGACGGGCCCGGAACCGCCCGATCACCTCCGCGAGCGGATCGAGGGCGAGCGTGGGCAACGTGACCAGGTCCAACCGGCCGGCCATCAGCCCGGTCACGTCCCGCACTGCCGCCCGGCCGATCTCCAGCTCGCGCAACGCCCTGCGCGCGGAGTCGATCAGCGCGGCACCCGCCGAGGTGAGCTGCACGCTGCGGGGCAACCTGTGGAAGAGCTCCGCGCCCAACTCCCGTTCGAGCACCTTGATCGAGTGCGACAGCGAAGGCTGCGCCACGTGCAGCGCAGCGGCGGCCGCGGTGAAACCGCCGTGGTCCACCACGGCCAGGAAGTACTCCAGCTGACGACGTTCCACGCGCCTACCGTAAGCGCCCCACGACGCACCCACGCGCACGAGACGCACGGCGTGCCCCCACGTCCGCCGCTCTGTCCGATGTGGCCCCGCCGTGAACCACCCGCCCTGCGCCCAACCCGGAAAGAGGCGCGCTGACGGCCGAATCCCTCCCCCGACGTCCCGCTCGGGCCCGGCCGTCTCGGTCGAGGGCGTGCGCCCTCGACCGAGACGGGAGAGGTCAGGCCGCCGTTGCGTCCTTCTTGCGGGTGAGGGCGTTGTCCAGCGTGTAGGCGCCGCCGCGGAAGGCCAGCACCAAGGAGGCCGCCGCGAGCACCAGCACGTACTCGATGCCGCCGTCGGCGTCGGAGACGAAGAAGCCGGTCGGCAGGTGGTAGAACACCAGCGCGCCCAGCATGTTCAGCGCCAGCAGCACTCCGGCCACCGGCAGTCCGACGCCCAGCACCAAGGCCGCGCCGCCGACGGTCTCCACCAGGGCCGCGACCCACGCGGAGACGCCCGGCACCGGAATCCCCATCTGGCCGAACGACTGGGCGGTCCCTGCGATGCCCCACTCGAGGAACTTCTGCAGACCGTGGGCGATGAACACGGCTCCGATGACCACGCGGCCGACGAGCAGCAGCAGGTCACCGGCGGTCGAGGGCTTGTTCACTTGATTTCTCCTTCTACTGGTGCGAGTTCTCGCTTGCCCGGAGAAGTCCGGGACGCATGTGCGGGGTTCGACGCCTCACCGGCCGCCCACGCGCGGGCGGTCCCGACGACGGCCGCGACGACGTCGAGTTCGGTCTCGTCGCGCGGGCCGTGGACCAGCACCATTCCGGGGGTCAACCGAATTCCGGCCAGCGGGTGGGCGACCGCCCAGCCGCGCGCGATCGCGTCGGCCGCCAACCCCACCGGCAGCGCGACGTGCAGCGACCCGTCGAATCCGGGGTGCAGGTGGGCGAACTCGCCGGCGCTGGGCACCAGGAACGCCTCGGGCGGGCCCGCGTGCGGCGGCGTCAGCACGAACCCGCGGGCACCCGGGACGGAGATGGCCGACTGCGCGCTGTTGACCCCGGGCAGCGCGGCGATCCGGCGGAACAGCTCCTCCTGCAGCTCCGGCGGCGCGTTGTCGGACAGCTGCTGCTGCGGGATGGTGTCGCTGATCTCGGGACGTGGTCCGCGCCGTTCGGGCAGCCCGTCGGGGAACTCCGCCCACCGCTCGGGAACCCGAGGACCGGAGCCGTACCGCTGGAGGAATCCGGCGCGTTCCTCCAGCCAGGCCCCCAGGTTCGCCAGCACTTCGGGCGTGACGCCGTGCCCGCCGGGCGAGCGCACGGCGAAGGTCGGTGCACCGGAGGCACCGGTCAGGTAGTCCCACGTGCGGTCGAGCAGTTCACGCGGGATCACGCGGTCCTGCTCGCCGTGGGCGAGGAACACCGGCACCCCTGCCAGCCTCGCCGGAGTCGTCGGCACCCCGGCGTCGAAGGGCAGCGTGCCGCAGAGGATCGCCGCGCCCGCGAAGCGCTGCGGTTCGTCGAGCAGGAGGCCACCGGCGAACGCGGCACCGCCGCTGAAACCGACCAGCAGCACCGGCCGCTCGGGCGCGACGTCGTCGAGCCACGCGCGGAACCAGTCCGCGGTGGCCCGCAGGGACTCCGCGACAGGCCGACCGATGCCGCGGTTGGCGAACCAGGCGAAACCGTCGCCCTCCGCGATCGGCGCGCGCACCGCCGCGTACGACAGGCCGGTGGGCAGCGAGTCGGCGAGGGCGATGATCTCGCTCTCGCGCGATCCCCGCCCGTGCAGCAGCACGACGAGCGGACCGGCACCGTCTCCGCGTTCCAGCACCACAGGATCCGGGAAGCCGCTCATGTCCCCACTTCCATTTCCCTGACTAGTCAGATGTTGCCACGGTAATCACCAATAGTTCACGGCGTCAACCTCTGACGAGTCAGCTACCGGCGCGGTACGCTCGCGCCGTGCCCTCGCCGATCGACGACCGCCTCATCACCACGTTCGGGCGCCTGGTGGAGTCCTACAGCCGGCTCGAACAGCGCCTCGGCCCCGCCATGGAGGCCGAAGCCGGGCTGCCTCACGCCTGGTTCGAGGTCCTCATCCGCCTGGCCCGCTCGGAGAACGGGCAGTTGACCATGGGAGCGCTGGCCGACGAGATCGCGCTCACCACCGGCGGCGTCACGCGCCTGATCGACCGGATGCACAAAGCCGGCTACGTCGAGCGCCGCCCCTGCTCCACCGACCGGCGCATCTCCTTCGCCGCCATCACCGACCGCGGCCGGGAGGTCCTCGACCGCGCGGCGGTCGGGCACGCGCGCAACCTGCGGGAGCTCTTCGCCGACTTCAGCGACGAGGACCTGACCACGCTGGACGGCCTCCTCGACCGCCTCCGCGACCGCGCGCAGCGGAAGGACTGACCCGGCGGATCAGGTGAACACGGTGGCCAACCCCGAGGCGATCACCAGCGCCGCGACGATCCGCGCGAACGCGCGCGTGGAGAGCTTGGTCGAGATCCTCATGCCCAGCGCGTTGCCCGCGAGCCCAGCCAGCAGCAAGACCGGCAGGGTCGGCCACAGGTGAGGGAGGTCCGGGTACCGGACGAGCGCCAAGATCCCCAGCGAGAGCAGGTTGGTGATCACGAAGTAGCAGGCGAGCGTGGCGAGGAAGGCCGAGACCGGCAACCGGCACCGGCCCAGAAGCGCCGCGACCGGCGCCCCGTTGAGCGAAGTCGTGGTGGACAGGTAGCCGCTCAAAGCCCCGGTGGCGACGTGTTCGGCCCGACCGATCGGCCTGACTCCGCGCACCGGCAGCAGCAGCTGGATCCCGAGCAGCACCACCACGACACCCGCCGTGATCCGCAAGACCTGGGGCGGCAAGAGCCCGACGGTGAGCGCCCCCAGCACCGCGCCGGGCGCGCTGCCGCACATCAGCAGCCAGACCTGCCTGCCGCGGATCTCCCCGCGCCGCCGGATCGCGACGAGGAGGCGGGTCACGATCGTCACGGTCAGGTTGACCACGACGACCGTGGGCACGTCGTAGCCGATCAGCAGGAGCGCGGGCGTGGCCAGCAGCGATGCCGCGAAGCCGGACATGCCGCCGACGACCGCCGCGATCCCGATCGCGACCGCCCCGAGCAGGAGCGCGCTCACCCTCGACCAGCCCGAACCGCGAGGGCCTGGTGATCGACTTCGCTCGGCGTGAGCACAGAATCTCTCCCCCTCGTCCGGCGTCAGTGCCTGCCCGCCAGCAGAACAGGCCGAACGGAGTGCGAGGGCGAGGCGTCGACGACATCACGTGCTCGCCGGATCCGCTTCCACGAGGCGGTCTCGGCCGTCACCTAAACTGGCGTGCGTTGGAGGTGCGATGCTCGGGCTGGGTGAGTTGGAGCTGAAGGTCATGGACGTCCTGTGGGCGGCCGACGAGCAGCTTCGCGTGCGTGACGTGCTCGAGCAGCTCCCGGCTGAGCGCGAGTTCGCCTACACCACGATCATGACGGTCCTCGACCGCTTGCACGACAAGGGCTGGGTGGGCCGCGCCCGCACCGGCCGCGCCTACGGCTACTGGCCCGCGCGTTCTCGGGAAGAAGCGGGTGCGCACGTGCTGCGCGAGGTCCTCGACTCCTCCGGCGACGCGGAGTCGGTGCTGCTGCACTTCGCCGCCTCGGTCTCCGAGCGCGAGTCGGAGCTGCTGCGCCGAGCCCTGGAGAAGGGGCGCGGGGCATGACGATCGCCATCGGGCTGCTCGCGGGCGCAGTCGTGATCGCGGTCTTCGGACCGCTGTACCTGCGGCCGCTGCTTCACCCCCGGGTTCGTCCCGGCGTCGCGCTGGCCGGGTGGGTCGCCTCCCCGCTGGCGGCGATCGGCACCGCCATCACCGGCGCGGCGCTGCTGCTGGTGCCGAACAACGCGAACGTCGACGGCGTCATCGGCATGGCGCAGAGCTGCGTCAACGTCGTGCACGGGCACGCGAGCGCCTGGGAGCACCTGCTCCGGCTCGGCGGAGCGGCGCTGGTGGCCGGCGCGGTGCTGCACGTGCTGGTCACGGCCGCCGGACTCGTCCGCAGGGAAGCCGCCCAGCGGCACCGCCACATGACGGCCGTGCGGCTGCTCTCCCGCGAGGACCCGGAATCCCGCGTGCTCTGGCTGGACCAGACCATGCCCGTGGCCTACAGCATCGGCGGCCGGCGCGGGGCGATCGTGGCGACCACCGGGGTGCGGCGGCTCGACGCCGAGACCCGGGAAGCCGTCCTCGCCCACGAGCGCGCGCACCTGTCCGGGCGGCACCACGCCCTGGTGCTGCTCATGACCGCGCTCGCCAAGGCGCTGCCGTTCGTGCCGCTGTTCCGGACCGCACCGTCGACGGTGCGCGTGCTGGTGGAGCTCGCCGCCGATGCCGCGGCCGCACGGCACTGCGGCGCGGGTTCGGTGCGCGCCGCGCTGCGCGCGGTGACCGGTGACGCGGTGCCCGCGGCCTCGCTGGCGATGTCCCGGGAATCCCTGCAGCTGCGGCTGCACTGGCTGAACAACTCGGCTCCGGGGAGCCTGCACCGGACGAGCTACGTGGCGACCGCGGTCGTCTCCGCGTCCCCGGCCGTCGTCGCGGTGGGCGTCGTGGCCTGCCTGGTCCTGCTGTACTGCTTCGGCATCTCGGTCCTCTGACGAGGTCCTCCGCTGAGCTTCCCGGCAAGCGCTGAAACGCGGCTGCCCGAAGCGGTTTCACCGCGCCCCCAGGTGCCGCATGGCGGACATCACCCCTGGAGCCCTGTCCCGGCTCAACTACTACAGCTCGTCGTAGGTAGGCTCGCGGCTGCCGGAGCTGAAGGAGAGTGGTGACCGATGAGCGGCGCAGGCAAGAAGAAGTGGCTCAACGTGACCGCGGTGGTGCTCGCCGTCGTGGCCGCGTTCCTGCTGGGGACCATGCTGACCTCCCGAGGCAGTTCGGATCAGGCCGCGCCGCAGCAGGCCGAGAAGCAGCAGGAGAGCCCGCTGGTGAAGCTGGCGCGCCGCACACCCGGCGACCCGCTGGCCATCGGCAAGCCCGACGCTCCGGTCGTCATGCTCAACTACTCCGACTACCGATGCCCGTTCTGCGCCAAGTTCACCCGGGACATCGAGCCCGAACTGATCAAGCGCTACGTCGAATCCGGCGTCCTGCGCATCGAATGGCGCGACTTCCCCATCTTCGGCGAGGAGTCGCTCGCAGCCGCCAAGGCAGGCCGGGCGGCTGCGGCCCAGGGCAAGTTCTGGGAATACGTGGGCGCGATCTACCAGGACGCACCGGAGAAGGGCCACCCGTCGCTTCCGCACGACGAGCTCGTCGGCTACGCGCAGCGGGTCGGGATCACCGACATCGCGAAGTTCGAGGCGGACATGAACGACCCGGCCACGCTGGAGGCCATCCGGGCCGACGCGATCGAGGGTTCGCAGATCGGCGTGTCGAGCACGCCGACGTTCCTGGTCAACGATGAGCCCATCCTCGGTGCCCAGCCGCTCGACCAGTTCGTGCAGACCATCGAGCGGGTGGAAGCGGCCGCGCGATGAGCGAGATCGGACTGCTCGGCGCGTTCCTCGGCGGGCTGCTCACCCTGATCAGCCCGTGCTCGGCGATGCTGCTCCCGTCCTTCTTCGCCTACGCCTTCGACGGGCTCGGCAAGCTGGTCGCCAGGTCCGCGGTCTTCTACCTGGGTCTGGCGACCACGCTGGTCCCGCTCGGGGCCGCCGCGGGGTTCTTCGGCGCGCTGCTGACCCAGCACCGCACGACGCTGACCCTGCTCAGCGGCGTGGTGCTGATCGGCCTGGGCTTGCTGCAGATCTCCGGCAAGGGCTTCGGGTTCACCGCGGCGCAGCAGCTGACCGGCCGGATCCACATCTCCTCTGGTCTGTCGGTCTACGCGCTGGGCACCGTCTACGGGCTGGCCGGGTTCTGCGCGGGGCCGCTGCTCGGCAGCGTGCTCACCGTTTCGGCCGCCGGGGGCGCGCCGCTCTACGGTGCGATCCTGCTCGCCGTGTTCGCCCTCGGCATGGCCTTCCCGCTGTTCCTGCTCGCGCTGCTCTGGGAGCGGTTCCAGCTCGGACGGCGGGCGTGGCTGCGCGGGCGCGAGGTCGCGATCGGCCCACTTCGCCTGCACACCACCAACATCGTTTCCGGGCTCGTGTTCGTGGCCATCGGCTTGATGTTCGTCCTCACCGAGGGCACCGCGAACCTCGGCGGTCTGACCGATGTGGACACCCAGTTCGCGGTGCAGGCGTGGCTCCAGCAGACCGTCGCGGGCGTCTCGAACTCCGCCGTGCTCCTGGCGCTCACCCTGATAGCGCTGGCCGTGGTGCTGTGGAAGATCGCCCGCACGCGCGCGGAGCCAACTGCCGCCCGCAACGAGCAGGAGCGCTGAGCAGGCTCAGCTCCCCGCGGGCGGATCGGGGCGGACGTCGGTCTTCGGGTCGTCGTCCGCCGGCGGTTCGGCTTCGAGCGCCTCGTCGGCTCGCTGGCTGCCGCCGCTGCGGAGGTGCCCCTCCATCTCCTTCTCCAGCTCGTCGTCCTTCATCGGTCCGTGCTTGTCCGAGCCCCGCTGCATGGTGCCCACTCCTCGTCGTCGAGAGCCGGTAGCCACCCAGCCCTACCCGGTCGACTGCACGTGAAAACCGGACTCCGCCGGCAGCCCGGTGAGGTGGCCAGCGATCGAAGCCGGGTCTTGAGCGCTCGCGGTCTGCCTTCACCGACCTCGTCGGCGACGGCAGCCCGTCCCCCCGGGAGAACCGCTCATCCCTGCGGTTCGCCGATCAACCGGCTGAGCTCCTCCCCGCCGTAGCCCAGGGACTCGAGCACCTCGCGACTGTGCTGGCCGAGGGTCGGTGGGGCCGTCCTCGCCCTGGGGCGATTCCCGTCGAAGGTGACGGGCAGCGCGATCTGCTCGAGCGGGCCGACGACCGGGTGGTCGACCTCGTCGATCATCCCGAGCGCCGCGGTCTGGGGGCAGGCGTAGACCTGATCGAGCGTCCGGACCGGTGCGACCGGCACCTCGTGCTCCTTGAGCAGCGCGAGCCAGTGGGCGGTGGTCTTGCGCTGCACCTCCTCGGCGATGCAGCGGTTCACCTCGTCGCGGTGCTCCACGCGGCCCGCGTTGGTCGCGTAAGCGGACCGGGCGGCGAGGTCGCCCCGGTCCAGCGCCGCGCACAGGGAGCGCCAGTGCGCGTTGTTGCCGACCGCGATGACGAGGTGCCCGTCGGACGTGGGGTAGGCCTGGTACGGCACGAGACTGGGATGACCGGACCCCAACCGCGGCGGGTTCTTCCCGGTTGCGAAGTAGCCGGTGGCGAAACCTGCGTGGAAGGACAGCTGGGACTCGTACAACGACGTCGACACGTAGCTTCCCCTGCCGGTGCGGGCGCGTTCGACGAGGGCGGCCAGAACACCCGTGAGCCCCCACATCGCCGCGCCGAGATCGCCGATGGCGAACCCCGCCTTGACCGGAGGACCGTCGGGGTCACCCGTCAGCGACATCAGACCGGCAGCCGCTTGCACGACCATGTCGTAACCGGGTTCGTCACGCAGGGGCCCGGTCTCACCGTATGCGGAGATGTGCAGGGCCACGAGCCGCGGGTGCCGCTCGACGAGCTGCGGTCCGTGGAAGGTCTTCGCCAGGGAGCTGCCCGGCCGGAAGTTGTCGATGACGACATCGCTGCGCTCCAGCAACCGCTGAACGACCTCCTCCCCTTCGGCGGTGGTGAGGTCCAAGGCCAGCGACCGCTTGTTCCGGTTGACGGCCAGGTTGTAGGTGGCGTCGGGCCCGTTGAAGGGCGGACCCCACTGGCGGGTGGGGTCCCCTCCGTCGGGGTGCTCGACCTTGATCACCTCTGCGCCCATGTCGGACAGCGCCTGCGTGACGTAGGGACCGGCGAGGATCTTCGACAGGTCCAGCACTCGAACGCCTGCGAGCGGAGCTGCCCTCCCGCCCCGCGCGTCGGAGTCGATCACCATGCGCTCACCTCGCGGGCGCGGTCGGGAGCGCCGCCGTCGACGATGACCTCCAAGGCGGCGACAGCGGCGGTCGGGACTTCCTCCGGCGTGAACATCCGCTGCAGGAAAGCCTGGGCGACCAGGGTTTTGCGCGAGCCCAGCCCTTCCTTGACCTCCCAGGAGGCTTGTTCGACCAGCAGCGTGGCCATGGCGGCCTGGCTGAGCGCTTCGGTGAAATCGCCGACGGCGAGCTCCTGCTCGTCGCGGTCGCTGGCGAGGAGCGCGTCCCCTCGATCGCGCAGCGCACGCCAGTGGTCGTCGAGTCGGCCGACCAGCGGCATCTCGCCGGCGAGCTCGCCGGAGCGGAGTCGTTCGAGGTAGGAGTCGGCGAGGATCTGATGCGCGCTGTGCAGGCGCATGCAGCGGAGGACGTCGAGCGCGACGACGTTGGACGCCCCTTCCCAGATCGAGCCGAGCTGGGCGTCGCGGACCAGTCGCGGGTTGATCCAGTCCTCGATGTAGCCGTTACCCCCGCGGACCTCCATGGCCTCCGAGGTCACCCAACGCCCGCGCTTGCACACGGTGTACTTGGACATGGGGGTGAGAACGCGGGCTACCAAGCGCGCGCGCTCATCGCCGGCGTCACCCTTCTCGAGCTGGTCACCGATCTCCAGCACGATGCCCAACGCGGCTTCGGTGTCCAGTTGCAGGCCCAGGAGCGTGCGGCGCATGAGCGGCTGGTCGAACAGGGGTTTGCCGAACACGACGCGCTGCCGGGTGTGGGTGATGGCTTCGTGGACGGCACGGCGCATCAGAGCGGTGGAACGCATGACGTTGGAGACCCGGGAGTGGTTGACCATCTCCAACATCTGCTGGACACCGCGGGTGAGATCGCCGATCGGGCGGGCGTGAGCGTCGTCGAGGGTGACCTCGCCGCTGGCCATCGAACGGGTACCGAGCTTGTTCTTGAGCCGGTCGATCCGGTAGCTGTTGCGGCTTCCGTCGGGACGCAGCCGGGGAAGCAGGAACATGCCGAGTCCGCGCGTGCCCTCACCTTGTCCCGGGACCTGGGCGAGGGTGAGGATGACATCGGCGGTGACGTTGGAGCAGAACCACTTGCGGCCCTTGAGGGTCCAGTGGTCGCCGTGATCGGTGGCCACAGTCGCGGTCTGCGCCAGATCGGTTCCGCCGTCGATCTCGGTCATGAACATCGCGCCGGTGGCGTGCGCCTCCGCATCGGTTGATGTGAGCGCCTCGATCTCCGCTCGGAAGGCTTCCGGGTCGAACATCTCCAGCACCCGGGCCGCGGAGTCGGTCATGTTGATCGGGCAGCCGAGACCGTACTCCGCTTGGGAGAAGAGGTAGGACAGGGCGTACTTCACCACGTGGGGCGCCGCAGCCGACCAGCCGAGCACTCCGCGGTGGGACAGGGCCGCGAGGCCGAACCGGCAGAACCCGATCTCGACCATCTCCTCGTAGGAGGTGTGGAAGTCCACCTCGTCGATGCGGTCGCCGCTGGGCGAGAACTGCCGCAGCGTCGGGACGTTGACCTCAGCGGCCGCGGCGAGGCCGTCGAGTTCACCGGCGGCGAGCTCGCCGAGCTCGGCGATCACCGGCTCGATCCGGGAGCGGTCGTCAGGCGCCAGGTAGCGGTCCAGCAGCGGGCGCAGTGCGGGATCCAGGTCGGCGAAGTTCACGGGTTTCCTTTCCGTTGAGGGGTTTTCAGCGCCCGACGGGCTCGGGGGCGGCAGCGGTCTGGTTCGACTCGGCGGCTGCGATCCGGCGCAGCAACGGCACGACCGCGGCCAGGGTGATCACGACGTAGAACACGCCGAGACCGACGACCGACCAGATGCTTCCCGTGGTGGTCAACAGGAGCTGGCACACGAACGGCGCGGTGCCCGAGAAGACCGTCGCGCAGAGCTGGTAGGACAGCGAGATCCCGGTGTAGCGGACCTCGGTGGGGAAGGCCGAGGACAGCACGCCTGCGATGACCGCGTAGTACATCGCGTGCGGCACCGTGGCCAGCACCATGCCCGCCGTCGCCCACCAGAAGGAACCGGTCTGCACCAGCGCGAAGAGCAGTGGCAGGAAGACGATCTCGGGCAGCAGCATCCACATCACCGCCCGCTTCAGGTTGATCCGACTGCCCAGGATCGCGCCGAACGGCTGACCGAGGACCTGCACGGCCAGCGCGAGCGCCACGATGGCGAGGAACGTCGAGCGGTCGAACAGCGGAGCGTCGCCCTTGGTGGCCCAGGACAGCACGAAAGTGCTCTTGACGTAGGTGAGGGCGACCCCGGCGACGCAAGCGCAGGTGCCCAGCACGACCAACCAGGGGTACCGGGTGACGACGATCTTCGCCGGCAACCCGCTGTCCTTCTTCTGCTCCAGCAACCTGGCCATCTCGGGGGTCTCGCCCATGCGCAACCGGATGAACAACCCGACGATCATCAGCACCGCCGAGACCAGGAACGGGACGCGCCAGCCCCACGAGGTGAAGGCATCGTTGGGGAGCTGGGCAACGGCGAAGAAGGCCAGGGTCGCGAGGAGGTTGCCGACCGGCGAGCCCTGCTGCGCGAAAGCCCCGTAGAGCAACTTCTTGCCGGGCGGGGCGTACTCCGTGGCGATGAGCACCGCGCCGCCCCACTCGCCGCCGACGGCGATGCCCTGGACCATCCGCAAGACCACGAGCAGGATCGGGGCCAGCACCCCGATTTGGGCGTATCCGGGGAGCAGACCGATGGCGACGGTGGCCACGCCCATCATGGTCAACGTGACGACCAGCGCGGACTTGCGGCCGTACTTGTCGCCGAAGTGCCCGAACACCAACCCGCCGAGCGGGCGGGCCAGGAAGCCGACCCAGAAGGTGGCGAACGCGGCGAGGGTTCCGATGGCGGCCGGAGCGCCCGCGAAGAACACCTTGCCGAACACCAGAGCAGCGGCGGAACCGTAGATGTAGAAGTCGAACCATTCCAGTGTGGTGCCCGCGAATGCGCTGATCCCGGCGCGACGGGCGTCGCGATTCATCCCGGCCGGGGCCGGTGCTGCGGTGCTCTGCTCGGTCATGGTGCGCTCCTCGTCGAGCCCTGCCTCCCGTGTCGTGACCACGACCGGGTTTGCGGTGATGCGAGACACCATGACATCGCTGATCAGGTTCGGTCCAAGTCCAATAATGGGCCGCGGAAAGTCGCCTGACGACTCAATCGGGCGTGGGAAGCACCTCCTCCGCGAGATCGAGCACCGCGCGCAGCACGGCGGACTCATCCGCCTCCCGCCACACCAGCGAGACGGGCAGCACGGGCGCCTCACCTTCCAGCGGCACGAACACCACGTGATCGAGCCGGATCGTCTGCGCGGCCTCCACGACCAGGGCGATTCCGACTCCCGCGCCGATCAGCGAGAGGAGGCTGAACGAGTCAGGCGCCTCTTGCACGATGGCCGGGCTGAATCCGGACTCCAAGCAGGACCGCACGAACAGCTCGCGCACCTCCGACCCACGCGCGGCCGGGAACGCCACGAATCGTTCGCCGGCGAGTTCGCCGAGCGCGATCTCCGAGCGGCCGGCGAGCGGGTGAACATCGGAGAGCGCGACCATCAGCCGGTCCCGCCGCACCAGCCGCGCTGCCAGCCCGCGCGAGTTCGACACCGTCGCGAACCCCACGTCCACGGCACCTTCGGCGATCTTCCCGACCGTCTCCCCGGAGTACTTCGGACCATGCAGCACCATCTCGACGCCCGGCAGCTCCACCGCCGCGGCCCGGGTCAGCGCCGGGAGCGTGACCGCGCTGCTGACGCCCGCGAAGCCCAGCGTGATCCGGCCGATCTCACCCCGTCCGGCCGCCTGCGCTGCCCGGCGAGCCACCGACGCCGACGCCAGCACCTCGCGCGCCGAGTCGAGGAAGGCGTTCCCGGCCGCGGTGAGCTGCACCGACCGAGTGCTCCGCTCGAACAACGCGACACCGAGGTCGCGCTCCAACAGCCGGATCTGCTGGCTCAGCGGTGACTGCGACATGTGCAGCCGCGCCGCGGCTCGTCCGAAGTGCAGCTCCTCGGCGACCGCCACGAACCCAGCAAGATGTCTCAGCTCCACGGCACCCTCCCTGGTCAGCGAGAAACCGGAAGACTATCGCGGAACGCATCTCAACGAGGTGCTTGATTGATTCAACATGCGACATGAACCGTCGTTCGTGGGGACGCGAGATCCGGTGATCGCCTGGCTCACGTCGAGGGCCGAGGCGCCGAGGACTCACTTGGTGGCCGAGGCCGGGGCGGCGACATGCCTGCGCGAGCACGGCGGTGTCCGAGTCTCGCGTGGACACCACCAACGACGACGGCCCGCCGTCACTCCGCGGGCAGCACCGCCACCGGGCAGTTCGCCTGGTTGAGCACCGCGTGACTGACCGATCCGAGGAAGGCGCGGCGCACCGGTCCCCTCCCGTGGCTGCCCACCACCAGCAGGTTCGCTCCGTCGGCCTCGCCGAGGAGGAGGTGCGCGGGCTGGTCCGCGCCGACCACGTGGCGGACCCGCACATCGGGGTACTGCTCACCCCACCCGGCCGTCGACTCGGCGAGCACCTCGTTGGCCCTGTCCCGGAACTCGCTCCGGTCGGTGTCCCACTCGTCGACGATGTCGAACGGGTTGAACGCCGATTCGCCCCAGGAGTGCACGGCCACCAGCGGGCGGTCGTGCCGAGCGGCGGACTCGTAGGCGAAGCCGATCGCCCGTGTGCTCACGGCGGAACCGTCGACCCCGACGACCACCGGGGCGTCCGCCGCCGAGTTGATCTCGCCGCGCACCACGACGATCGGGGCAGCGGCACGGCGGGCGATGACCTCCGCCGCGGTCACCCCCAGGCGATCCGTTCGGCCCCCCACCAGAGGGCCGCCCAGCACGACCAGCTCCGCTTCGTCGGCGAGCTCGATCAGGAGTTCCGCCGCGTCGCCGATCGGGATGCTCTTGCGCACCTCGATGTCGGGGGCGATCGCCCTGCACGAGTCCTCCAGGGCGTCCAGCTCCCGACGAACCGCGTCCGCCAGCTTCCCCATGACCTCATGCTCGTCGGGGATGCGCATCGGGATGGAGTGCTGGAAGGGCCGCGCAAGGACGTGCACCAGCAGCAGCGGCGAACGCCTGTTGGAGGCCTCCTGCGCGGCCCAGCGGGCCGCTTCGCGAGACGCTTCCGTGCCGTCGAAACCGGCGAGCACCGCTGAGCGGGCTTCCTCGGCCATGCGAATCTCCTCCGATCGAACCGCAGCGGGACTGCGGGCTCCGAATACCCGCTGGGCCCCGCGGTCAACCGGGCAGCGCCACCACGAGGTGCACATCGCCTCCTCGCGTCATCGCCGCCGCCCGGAGCTGGGGTGGTCGATGCGCAGCGCGAAGCGCTCGAACGGCCCCGGCCGCGCGTCCGAGGGCGCGAGCAGCGGCCCGTCGTGACGTCGTTCGCCGGTGGCGCCGCGCCCGTCGGCGAGGCGGGCCTGGACCAGCTCGTGCATCCGCGCCCCGCACCGCCGGTAGAACCCGAGCTGGGTGGCCCGGCCGAACAGGCGCCAGCCCAGCCGGAGCACCGGATCGAGCGCCGGGTCGTCCTGGGAGAACCCGGTGATCACGAACTCGACGGTCCCCGAGCTCATGTCCTTGATGACCTCGTAGGTCATGCGACCGCGTTCGAGGTGCCCTTCGAGCGTCTCGTAACCCCAGCCCCACACCCTGCGGTCGCCCTCGCGCGTCTCGTCGATCACCACGGTGACGCGCACGCCCATGTCGAAGCGCAAGCCGTAGAAACGCCCCTCCAGCAGCATGTTCCGGCCCAGCAGCTCCTCGCGGCCGTCGTAGACGGCGCGGACGCGGTCGGGATCGGAGAACTCGTAGTCGCGCACCAGAGCGCGAGCGATGTCCCACGCACCACCGGGTTCCGGAGGCCCCGGTGCTTCGCGGGCGAGGAAACACCTATGAGTGTCGAAGTTCCACTCACCTCCGGGCGAATGCGGCTCGTCCTCGGTGAAGTTCACGCTCCTGCCCCGCAAACCCGCCAGCGCGCGAGCCCGATGCGCGGCGCTCGTGGGACGAGGGATGCGCACCGTCACTCGAACTCGCGCAACGAGTCACCGATCAACCACAACGTCGGAGGCCACAACCCGGTGAACAGCGCGCGGCGTTCGGCGTTGCCGCGCTCCTGCTGATCAACGGTCTTGGCCCGGATCCACAGGCCGAGGCACAGCGCGATCCCGCCCATCGACGCCAGGTGCAGGTACGCGCTGCGCAGTCCGATCCGGTGAAGCAACCACACGAACATCGGGTCCTCCCGAAAGCCTGGGTTTCGCCTGCCGCCCGGAGGGGCACACCTTCACCATGCCCGTCTGAGAGCGTCCACGCGAAAGGAACGAGGTGACCCCCGACGTCTCGCCCGTGCGCATCGTGTCGACCGTGATCCGCTCGACACTCGGGATGGCGCTGGTCTCCTGGCGCTACCTCTGGCTGACCACTCCCCTGCACCGTCGCGAGGAACCCGGCGACGAGTGGGACCTGCCCGCCGACGTGCCCGGCGATCACCTCGACGAGCGCTGCCAGCAGGTCTCCGATGGAGCGGGTCCGCTGTTCCACCGGCACTTCAGCGTCGTCATCGACGAACCCGACATCGGCGCACCGGAGTTGATGGCGATGGTGATGGCCGACTTCAACCGCGCTCTGCCGAGCGAAGTCGCGACGTTCGACCGATCGCACACCCAGCAGAGCCCGCTGCAGCTCGGCGAGGACTGCGTCGTGCGCATGCCGGGGCCGTGGAACGGCCCGGTGCGCGTCATCGGCCGTGCGGACACCTCGTTCCGCTTCGCCACCTTGCGCGGGCACCTCGAAGCGGGCCAGATCGAGTTCAGCGCCGCGCCGGAGGGAAGCGCGATCGTCTTCGAGATCGAGACGTGGGCGCGACCCGGCAGCCCGCTCGTCCACTTGCTCTACACCCGCCTGCGGCTGGCCAAGGAGATCCAGCTGAACATGTGGGTGCGCTTCTGCCTCCAGGTCGCCAAGATGGCCGGCGGACGCCCGCGCAACGGCGTCCGCATCCACACCCGCGAACTCATCCACCACTTCCCCGCGACGACTCCGGTCTGACGAATTCGACGGCGGTTGCGGTTTCCGGACAGCGAGTGCGCCTTGCGGATCGCGGGGTGTTCGGCGGCTGCCTAGCGTGTTCGAAGAGCCGCAGCCGGCGCAGGTCCGGTGCTTCCGCGCCGACTGCGGTTCCACCAGCGCACATCCCGAAATCCGTTGGGGGTAGCCGTGGTCCGCGACACTCTCGACACTCTCCGGCAGCGCACCGTGTGGCGCGGGCTCAGCGACGTTCCCGCCGACTGGCCGTCCTGCGCGGTCACCATCGGCGTGTTCGACGGCGTGCACCGCGGGCACGCCTGGCTGATCGAGAACACCCTGCGCGCCGCGGCCGAGTCCGACCTGCCCGCGGTGCTGGTCACCTTCGACCCGCATCCGGCTCGCGTGCTCGGGCTGCCGCGCGACACCTCGGCGCTGAGCAGCATCGAACGCAGAGCCGGGATCGCCCGCGAACTCGGCGTCGACCGCGTGTGCGTCCTGCCGTTCACCCTCGAGCTGGCCCGGATGAGCCCCGCGGAGTTCATCGAGAACGTGCTGGTCAACGCGCTGCACGCCCGCAGCGTGGTGGTCGGCGCCAACTTCACCTTCGGGCATCGCGGCGCCGGTGACGTCGACACCCTGCGGAGCCTCGGCACCCGCCACGGCTTCACCACCCGCGGGGTGCACCTGATGCCCGTCAACGGGGCGGACTGCTCGTCGACTCACATCCGGGGCTGCCTGCAGCGCGGCGACCTCCTCGCGGCCACTCGCGCGCTCGGCCGTCCGCACGAGGTGGAGGGCGTGCTCACCGGCGGCCACGAGGTGGCTCTCCCGGAGGGCACCGCACTCCCGTGCGCGGGGCGTTACGCGGGACTGGCCGCCGGACGCACCGTCGAACTCGTGGTCACCGGCTCGCCCCGGCACGATTCCGATGCCCTGCGACTTCGATGCCTCGACGGTCCCGGCGCACCCGGCGAGACCGTCCGAGTTCAATTCCTGGAAAAGATCGGCACCTGATCCGGTGCGCATGAATGATCAGGAATAGACGCACATCAACTACCGAACGAAAAATGAGTTGGTCGTCTCATAGGAATTCTGGGCACTTGACATGGTGGCTAGAATTTCGCAATCAATGAGAACGCTTTGCCCTGATCAGGGCGTTGCGATTCACCTCACCCGAAGCATTCGGAGGAGACGTGGCAAGGCGCGTTGGAAAGCTGCTCGTTCCCGTCACCGGCATGTCCGGCGTCACATATCCCGTGGGCACCACCGTGGTCACCCACGGCCGCGGTTCCGCCGTCGACGCCTTCGTGAGCGGCGACTGGCTCCCGCTCGCGTGGTGGGAGTTCGCCGACACCGCCGACCACCACCTGGACTCCTCCCACTCCTGACGGCGGTTCCTAGCCGGGTTCGCCGCGGCGCTTCCGGTGCAGCACCCAGATGAAGTCGGCCAACGCGCCGACCGCGAGCACGACCAGGACCCAGGCGAACCACGCCAGCGGCGGGACGAGCACGAAGAGCCCGACCGCCGCCGCGGTGCAGAAGACGAGGCCGAACCCGGCCAACCACAGCCGCAGCGTCAAAGCGCTCCGCGCGGCCGGCGCCCCCAGGTAGCGCACCCCGGGATCGTGGTAACCGGGCAGTCCCCGCTCGTAGTCGCGCCGCTCACGTCTCCGCTCCATGCGCGAGGACTACCCAGCACACCTCCCCCTGAACATCGGCAACGCCGCCGTCCGGCTCAGGCGCCGGCCCGGCCGGGCTTGGTGATGGTGCCGTAGTCGAGCCCGCCGTGGGTGTGCGTCGGGACGACGGGCCACTGCCGCTTCCACGGAGCGCACTCCGAGGACGGGATGATCTGCAGCCACTGCGGCGCCTTCGGCGAGCGGGACGCCAACGTCTTCTCCTTGACCATGGAGTCGTACTGGTCCAGCGAGTCTTCGAGCGTGTTGGCGTTGAGCACCACCTCGCGGCCGTAGAAGCGGGCCTGCTGCTTCACACCGGGGATCTTCGACAGCTCCGGCTGCCAGCTGTCGGCGGCCATGCCGTTCTCCGACGAGACCCAGACGCCGTCGGGCGTGTTGACGACCAGCGAGTGGTTTCCGTCGGTGTGCCCGGGAGTCCACAGGAGACTGACGCCGACACCGAGTTCCACGCCGCCGTCGATGATCTCGAGCTGGTCGGTCGAGACGCCTTCCATGCCGCGCTCGACGTACCAGGCCCACTGCATGGGGTGCATCGACTCGAAGGTGCCCAGCTCCTTGCGGTGCACCAGCAGCTTCGCGTGCGGGAACAGGGGCTCGCGCGGTGCCGGCTCGCCCGGGATCGGCGTGCTGCTGCCGAGGATCATGCGCACGTCCTGCACGTGCAGGTCGAAGCTGAGGTAGTCGACGTCCGAGTTGCTCAGCCCCAGCCCCGGCAGCACCGCGTCGGGGTCGTTGTAGTACTTGACGAAGAGCTTCTCGGCTCCCAGCTTCTGGCTCAGCGCCTGCAGCTTGTTGTAGAAGGGCGCCTCGGCGGAACCGGCGGCCACGGTCGGCTCCCACACCAGGGTCTTGAGCCGGCCGTCGAACCCCTCGAACTGGATGACGAACATCCGGTTGATGATGGAGATCATCGGGTTGAGGTGCACCGAGTAGCCCTGGAAGGCGAACCGCGTCGGGTAGGGCGCCGCGGCGATGTCGATGCTCTTGATCGCGGAGACGTGCCCCTGAGTGAGGAAGCGCTCCCGGTAGCTCTCCGCGGCGGCGCGCACCGCCCGCAGCCGCTCGCCGCGCGGCCAGATGTCGTGGACGCCCTCGAACTCCGGGATCGGGCGGGTGATCTGGGCCGGTGGTGAGGTCGTCACGCTGTCGTCCCCTCGCCGTCGGTGTCGGTCACGTGCTGGGCTTCGTAGCGGGCGCGGATCGCCTTGTCCGGCACGGCGGCGACCTGGTCGGGCACCATGAGCCGGAGCACGAGGTCGCGAGCGCGTTGGGGCAGGAGGTCGGCCCACCGCGTCAGCGGACCCACGTAGCCGGGCACGGTCAGCTCGAAGCGCGGACGGCGGATGACCGACACGACGGCGTCGGCGACCTCGCCGGGGCTGAGCAGCCGCGCCGCCCCGGTGGCGGTGCCCGCGGCGAGTTCGGTGTCGACCACGCCCGGCATCACCACCGACAGCGCGACACCGCTGCCGCGCAGCTCGGCGCGCACACCCGCCAGGTAGCCGAACACGCCGTGCTTGGTGGCCGCGTACGTCGCCTCCCCGGCCGGGGACACCTTGGCCGCCGCCGAGGCGACGGTGACGATGTGGCCGCGCCCGCGGGCGCGCATCGCCGGCGCGGCCAGCTTCACGCCCCGGATCACCCCGTGCAGGTTGACCGCGAGCTGCCGCTCGGTGGCCGCCTCCGGTTCCTCGTCGAAGCGGCCGACCCACATCACGCCGGCGTTGTTGACCAGCACGTCGATCGGACCCCACCGGCCCTCGACCGCGCTCAGGAACCCGCGGAGCGAGGCCGAATCGGTCACGTCGCAGTCGAAAGCCTCGACGGTGCCCGCGATGTCCCGCGCGGTGGCGTGCGCGGCGTCGAGGTCGCGATCGCCGATGGCCACGCGCGCTCCGCTCGCGGCGAGCCGTTCGGCGATCGCGCGCCCGATCCCCCGCGCTCCCCCGGTCACCGCGACGACCTTGCCCGGCAGTGAGCGCGCCATCCTCGTTTCCCCGTTCCCCAATCTGACACGCCTCTGTGTCAGATATGCGGTGGGTAGGATGCCACAGAAGCCGACCTGAGGAAAGAGCGATGACGCAGAACGCCGGGCACCAGCGACCGGGGCGCCGCTACTCCGGGCTCGACGCCTCCGAACGCACCCGGCAACGCCGCGAGGCGCTGCTGGAGGCCGCGCTGGAGCTGTTCGCCTCCCAGGGCTACCCGGCCACCTCGGTCAAGCAGCTCTGCCGGCAGGCCGGGCTGACCGAGCGCTACTTCTACGAGTCCTTCCGCGACCGGCACGCCTGCCTGATGGCGCTCTACGACGAGCTGGTCGACCGGCTGCGCGCGGCGACCGTCGCCGCGCTCGACGATGAGCTCGAAGCCGACGCGGTGACCTGGCGCGGGCTCTCGGCGTTCGTGGAGCACCTGACCGCCGACACGCGCCGCGCCCGCGTCATCCTGCTGGAGGTCGTGGGGGTCTCCGCGGAGCTGGAGGACCGCAGGCACGCGGTACTGCGGGAGTTCGCCGAACTCACCACCGCCGTGTGGCTGCGCTTCGACGACCAGTCCGCCCCGAGCGACCGGCAGCGGCTGGCCGCCGTCGGCCTCGTCGGCGCGGTCAACCACCTGCTCGTCGACTGGCTCCACCGGGGGCAGGAGGAACCGCCGACGGTCCTCGTCGAGACCTGCTCCACCCTCTTCGAAGGCGCCCGGCACCAGCTCGACGCGTGACGCGGGCGAGCGCCCCGAAACTCCGCAACGCCGCAGGTCATGCGCGGTGCGTCGTGTGAGAGCATGACGTCATCATGGAGGATCTGCTGCTCGACAACCCGGTCATCGCCAGCGTCAAGGACGATGCCGGGCTGGATGCCGCGCTCCGGTCGGAGTGCCCGGTCGTGTTCCTGCTCTACGGCTCGGTGCTCACCGTGCCGTCGCTGGTGGAACGGCTCAAGGACGCGGGGAAGACGGTCCTGGTCAACGTCGACCTCGTCGAGGGCTTCGTCGCCAAGGAGATCGTCGTCCAGTTCGTGCGGGAGAAGACCGGCGCCGACGGGATCCTCAGCTCCAAGGCCGCGCTGGTGAAAGCCGCTCGCGCGCACGGACTTCTGGGCGTGCACCGGTTCTTCCTGGTCGACTCGTTCTCCTACCACAACCTCGGCAGGCAGATCGCGATCTCCAAGCCCGACTACGTCGAGATCCTGCCCGGCTGCGTGCCCCGGGTGATCACCTGGCTGCGGGCCGACGTCGACGTGCCGATCATCGCCGGCGGCCTCGTGTGCGACAAGGACGACGTGGTCGCCGCCCTCGGAGCTGGGGCAGCGGCCATCGCCTCCTCGAACACCGACGTCTGGGCGATGTGAGTCAGCCGAAGATCCGGGCGGACCGGCGGAACACCTCGTCGGTGTGCCGGGTGATGTCCCGGTAGACCTCGTGCTGTCGTGCGTAGAGCTCGTGGTTCGCCTCGTCGGGCCGGAACTCCTCACCGACCGAGACCATCGCCGCCACCGCCTCGTCCACGCCGGTGAACCGCCCGAGACCGACCCCCGCGCAGATCGCGGCACCCAGCCCGGCTCCGTCGTTGACCGCCGTGCGGACCGCGGGAACGCCGAAGACGTCGGCGACGATGCCCATCATCACGTCGGCACCCGCTCCGCCACCGGAGACGATCACCCGCTCGAAGCCGGCGCCCAGCTCGTCGGCCATCGCACCCGCCCGGTCGTACATCGTCAGCGCGATCGCCTCCAGCACCGAGCGGTAGAGGTGGAACCTCCCCTGCCGACCGTCGAAGCCGAGGAACGCGCCCTTGCGGTGCGGCGCGTCGGTCGGTGCCAGCCAGTCCAGCACCGTCATCAGGCCGTCGCAGCCCGCGGGCACCTGCGCGGCACCCGCGTTGAGGTACTCCTCGGAGCTCAGGCCGGCTCGCCGCGCGCCCGTGACGACCTCTTCGCCGAGCAGGTCCCGCAGCCAGCTCACGGTCCACATGCCGCGCCGGATGCCGTCGCTCTCGTAGAGGTACTCGTGCGGGACGCTGCCGAAGTTGGTCCAGAACCCCTTGGCGCCGTGGACGTTCCGCTCGCCGACGGTCATGCTCGCGATGTAGGTGCCCAGCGAGATCAGCAGGTCCCCCGATCCGCGCAGCCCGCACCCCAGCGCCTCGACGGCCTTGTCGTTGGCGGTGGCCACCACCGGCAGACCGACCGGCAGACCGGTGTGCTCGGCGGCGGCCGCGGTGACCCTGCCCAGGGTCTCCCCCGGCATGACCAGCTCGAAGAGCATCTCCTGCGGGATGCCCACCGATTCCCGCACCTCCGGGTCCTTCGACCACTGCCAGGTGTCGGTGTCGATCGGCCACATGCCCTGGTAGTTCGCCGCGGTGTCCCGGAACTCCCCGGTCAGCCTGTGGGTGATGTAGCCCGAGGAGGTCGTGACGTGGGCGACCGACTCGTCGGTGCGGGCGTAAGGCCGGGAGACCCGCTCGTCCATCCAGCTCAGCACCGGCTGCGCGAGGGTTCCGTCGGCTCGCAGCAGCGCGCGGCAGAAGCGGATGGTGCACAGCCCGACACCGGCGATCTCGGCCGGGTCGCCCGGGAAACCGGCCATCGCCTCGCGGCACGCGGCACCCACCGAGGACCACAGGTCGTCGTCGGGATGCTCGACCACCCCGGGACTCGGGGTGTGGTTGGGGCGCAAGGCCTGCCGCCCCCGGCTGACGGGGTTGCCGCGCTCGTCGAAGATCGTCACCTTCGTGCTCTGCGACCCGTTGTCGATGCCGATCAGGTAACCCGTCATCGCCTCTCCAAGCAAGATCTCTTCATCGGTTGCTTCGCTCGGTGGCGGAACCTGAGCGGCTCCGTCGCAATCACAACCATCTCCTGGGCGGGAAGGGCCGGCCGCGCCGTTGCGGCCGCCCTGCCCCATCAGTCCGCGGGGAAGATCGTCCCGCGGTTCATGATCCCGCGCGGGTCGAAGGCTTCCTTGAGCCGGACCAGCATCTGGTACGCGCTGCCGTGCTCCTGCTCGGTCCACTGCGCGCGGTACTTGCCGATGCCGTGGTGGTGCACCATCGAACCGCCGTGCCGCAGGGCCTCCTCGACGATGATGGCGTTGAGCGGCTTGTGGTACTTCTCGATCTCCTCGCGGGGTTCGCAGTTGATCTCGTAGTCGTAGACGAAGTACATGTTCGTGCCGGTCTGGTAGCTGTGCGAGGAGTGCCCGCCCAGCATCGTCAGGTCCGCGACGTGCGGGTACTCGGTGCGGATGCGGTGCATCACCGCGTCGTAGATCGCGCCGACGCTGGACCAGTCGGCCGAGACCTCGGTCGTGTAGCCCAGGCGCTGCTCGGCGAGCATCGTGTCCTGCTCGGCCTTGATCTTGTCGGGGCCCCAGTTGAGGTTGTCGAACCAGGCCTCGACGAGCGCCGGGTCGACGGCCGTGTGCGGGTGCTGGGAGACGACGCGCTCGATCTCGGCGCTGGTGGCCTCCACGATCCCCTTCGGACCCTCGGAGACGAACACCAGCACGCACTTGCCGTCGGCGAAGTGCGAGAAGTGCTGCGCGGCGTCCTCTTCGGAGTACACCCGCGCCACCGACGGCCGGAAGCCCTCGGTGATCACCTCGCGCAGGATCGACACACCGGTGCGCACGTCGTCGATCAGGTAGCCGTGGAAGCGGTTGTTCTCCGGCTGGTGCTTGAACACCTTGACGGTGACCTCGGTGACGAAGCACAGCGCGCCCTCGTTGCCGATCACGACGTGCCGGATGTCCGGTCCGGCCGCGCGGCGCGGGACGTTCTTGATCCGGCTGACGGTGCCGTCCGGGAACACCGCCTCCAGCCCGACCACCATGTCCTCGATGCCGCCGTAGAGGGTCGAGAACTGGCCGATCGAGCGGGTCGCCACCAGTCCGCCCATCTGCGCCAGCGGCTTGGACTGCGGCGAGTGCCCGGTGGTCAGGCCCTGCTCGCGCAGCGCGTCCTCCAGCACCTGCAGCGGGACCCCGCACTGGGCGGTGGCCTGCATGTTCTCCTCGTCGATGCGCACGATGGAAGCCATCTCGGAACCGTCGAGCACGATGGTGCCCTCGACGCTGGTCTCCAGCCCGCCCTCGGTGCCGGTGCGTCCGGTGCGCGGCACCACGTTGATCCGGTGCTCGTCGGCGAAGGCCAGCACCTCGGCGACCTGGCGGGTGTCGGCGGCGCGCACGACGGCGCAGGGCAGCGGGCCGTCGAAGATGCCGTGGACCGCGGTGTACTTCTTGAACCGGTCCACGCTGGCCTCGCGCAGCACCTGCTCGTCGGTCACCACCCGTTCGTCGCCCACGATCTCGCGCAGCCGCGCGACGATCTCGTCGTTGTCGAATGCCGTTGGTGCGGTCAAGGTTTCCTCCGTGTGGGTTGCGGGACGGGTCAGCGGGTGAGGTAGCCGCCGTCGACGGTGAGCACGTGCCCGTTGACGTAGTCGGAAGCGCGGGAGGCCAGGAAGACGGTGGCGCCCATCAGGTCCGCGACCTCGCCCCAACGGCCGGCCGGGATGTGGTCCAGGACGCGCTGGTTGGCTTGCGCGTCGGCCCTGGTGCGCGCGGTGATCGCGGTCGCGAAGTAGCCGGGGGCGATGGCGTTGACCTGGATGTCGTGCTGGGCGAGCTCGTCGCAGTAGGCCTTGGTGAACCCGACGATGCCGTGCTTGGTCGCGGCGTAGGCCGGGGACCACTGGCCGCCGAGGAAGGAGAACAGCGAGGCGATGTTGATGATCTTGCCGGAGCGCTGCTCGGTCATGAACCGGGCCGCCTCGCGACCCAGCTCGAACGGCGCGGTGAGGTTGATGTCGAGCATCGGGTCCCACTGCTCGCGACCGAAGTCCTCCACCGACGCCATCCGGCAGATCCCGGCGGAGTTGACCAGCACGTCCACCGAACCGAGCCGGGAGACGCAGTCCTCGATCACCCGGCGCGGTGCCCCGTCCTCGGTGATGTCGACGTCCAGGAACTCCATCCGCCGGCCCTCGGCCTCGACGAGCTCGCGGGTGGTGCCGTCGTCGTCGAGCACGCTGGGGACGAACACGTCGGCGCCCGCCTTGGCCAGGGCCAGCGTGAACGCCTGCCCGAGCCCGGTGTTGCCGCCCGTGATGACGGCGTTCTTGCCCGCGAGGGAGAACGCGTCGAGCGAGAAGTCGCGGATGTCCATGGATCGCCCTTCTTGAGTGTGGGGAGTGTTCACGCGGCCGGTGCGAGTTCGGGGCCGGTGGCCTCGCGCACCCGTCGCGACCGCAGGATGATCGTGGTGAGCACCGCGCCGAGCACCCCGGCGGCCACCAGGAACAGGAACATCGAGTCGTACCCGCCACCGCGCTGGGGCACACCGGCGGCCGGATCTCCGGTCCACCACGCGGCCAGCGGCGGCAGGAACGCGTCCGGGAGATAGGCCAGCCCGGAGGCCAGGCCGATGACCCCGCCGCGCTGCCGCTCGGGAATGCCGACCTCGGCCACGCCGGCCCAGTAGACCCCGCGGCTGCAGAAGACCATCAGGCACAGCGCGAACATCAGCACCAGAGCCACCCACTTCAGCCCGGATTGCCTGGGCAGCAGCAGGAACGCCGCAGAGATGACCGCCGCGCCCACGAACATCCAGCGCAGGAATCCCGCGGTGGAGCGGGTGATCTTGTCCACGCACACCCCGCCGAGCGGACCTCCGATGAACTGGAACACGTAGGTGCGGGCCACGCCGATGGCACCGATGAGCCCGGCGGCCATGCCGAACTCGTTCTCCAGCAGCGGCGAGAAGTAGCCGAGCGTGGTGTAGAAGCAGTACATCAGCATGATCGAACCGCCGAGCAGCCACGTGTAGCGGTTGCGCGCCGCGTCCAGCAGCTGCCGCAGGGTGAGCGCGCTGCTCCCGAGGGCGGCGAGCCGTTCGCGATCGACCCGCACGACCCACCAGACCAGCCCGGCGAAGACGAAGGCCAGCACGCCGTAGATCCGGATCAGCGCCAGCACCCCGTCCGAGGGCACGACCGCCCGGGCGACGAGCACCGCCCCGACCCCGCCGATCAGCGTCGAGGTCACGCCGCGGACCGCCTCCAGGAAGCCGAACAGCCTGCCCTGCTGCGAGGCGTCCCCGAGCATCCCGATGGCTTTGACCAGCGCCGACCAGTACAGCGCCATGCCGGTCACCGCCATCACCACGTGCGCCACGAGCACACCGGTGAAGCCCGGGGTGGTCGTGAGGTAGAGGTCGGCGGCACCGGTCCCGGCGAGCGCGGCCACGATCAGCGAGCGGGGCGAGAAGCGGTCGGCGAACCAGCCGCCGAAGAAGTACATCACCGCCGCGACGGCGCCGAAGACGGCCATCACGGTGCCGTACTCCTGGCCGGTGAGCCCGAGCGCGGTGTAGGTCGGTTCGAGGAACACGAACCGGATGTAGGCGACCTGGAAGATGATCCCCGCCGTCATCGACAGGATCAGGTAGCTCGCCCAGTCCCGGGCAGTTCTCATCGTGGCCACCTCGTCGTGGTGAGTGCTGGTGCTCGGGATCGGCGGGAGAACCGATTCCGGGCATGAAAAAAGAGAACAGTCCCCCGGTGCGTGCACGGGTTACTGTTCTCTGCGTCTCTAGTAACCACTCGCGGCGAGCCGCGAGCGAATGTTCTGTTGTGCGACGGGGACTGCCCGTCGGGCCGGAACGTTAGCCAGACCGCTGGAAGCGTGTCAAGTCCCCGCGTGAGGCGGAGCACGAGCCCTCACGCGGGGAGACGATCGGGAGCTGTCAGTAGCCGATGCTGCGGAGGTACTCGCGGGAGTCGCGCAGGCAGTCCATCGGGTCGCGGCCGTACTGGTCGTCCTGCTCGACGAAGAAGTACTCGGCCCCCGCCAGCTCGGCCGCGGGAAGCAGGTCCGGCCAGTTCATGTTGCCCTGGCCGACCTCCGCGAACTGCACGTTGGTGTTGAACAGGGTCATGAACTTCGCCCTGTCCTCGGGGTTTCCCGAGGCGATGAGGTCCACCGCCTCCGGTGGCAGCGGCAGCACGCGGAAGTCCTTGACGTGAATCGTCTTGCACACGCCCGAGTACTGCCGGAGCATGTCCCGCGGGGCCATGCCGCCGCGCTGCACCCAGAACAGGTCGACCTCGAAGGCCACCGTCGCCGCCACCCGGCGGACGAGGTCGAAGATCCGCTCACCGTCGAACTGGGCGAGGTCGACGTGGTGGTTGTGGTAGAGCAGCGCGATCCCCTCGCCGGCCAATCGCCGAGCCTGCTCCTCGCACTCGGCCGCCCACGCCTCGCAGGCGTCCTTGGACGCCATCGCCTCGTAGGGCATCATCCCGATCCGCACGTAGCGGGTGCCCAGGCGCCGGCAGTCGGCGACGATCTTGTCGAAGTCGGTGTCGAGGCTGTCGCCGGTGGCGAACGCGTTGCGCTTGAGCGCGACGGACAGCGCTCCGACGTCGAGCCCCAGCTCGGTGACGCCCTTCTCGAGGTCGGCGGTGTTGGCCTCGTCCATCGGGATCTGCGAGACCTCGACCGCGTCGTAGCCGAGGTCCCGCAGCTGCCGCAGGACCGGGAACATGCCCTGCTCCGAGACCTGCTGCTTGACCATCATCATCTGAACGCCGAGGACTGCCATGCGTTCTCCCATCGTTGTCGGGGTGTGCGAGATCGGATCAGAAGGTCCCTGCTTCGACGGCGGCCGTGCGCTCGTCCTGCCTGGCGACGTCCTTCGGGTAGGTCTTGTAGAAGGCGAACCAGTACACCGCGTTGAGCAGGTACGGAACGGTCACGAGGTAGAGCATGACCTGGGTCAGGCCCAGCGATTCGCCGAGGAATCCCATGGCCAGCGTCAGCAGCGCCGAAAGTCCGCCCTGGATCAGGGAGAACAGCACGGCGAAGGCCGTCGCGGACAGCTGCTTGGGGGCGACCGCCGAGACCATCGGCAGCACGCAGGCGGAGAAGCCGATCAGCATGATCAGGCCGAACAGGAACATCACGACGTAGGCGACGATGCCCTTGCCCCAGTCGATCTGCAGCGCCACCACGGACATCCCGGCCACGGCGACCAGGTAGAGCTGCATCAGCGCGATCCGTCCCCTGTGGCCGAAGCGCCGGACGAACCAGTCCCCGAGGAACCCGCCGAAGAAGGACGACAGCGCCATGCCGCCGGAGAACACCGAGAACAGCAGCGCCGCCGAGGGCACGCCCCAACCGCGGGCGTCGACCATGAAGGTCACGAAGTAGGTGAACAGCACGAGGCTGGTCACCAGCGGCAGCATCCCGCCGAGCAGCGCGATCGTGGGGATCTTGAACAGCTTCACGGCGTCGGCGAGGCGGAACCGGCCCACGTCGGGGTCGTCGGAGATGGCGGTGCGGCGCTCCGGTTCCCGGACGAAGACCAGGATGGCGAAGCCGGACAGCACGCTGAGCCCACCCATGGCGAACATGCCGTAGCGCCACCCGTTGGGATCGTTGGCGAACAGGGCGATGGCCGGTCCGAGCCCCATGCCGATCAGCGATCCGAGCGAGCGGACCGTGCCGAAGGCGCGTCCGCGCTGCTCGTCGTCGAAGAGGTCGCTGAGCAGGCCGTTGGTGATCGGTTCGGAGGCGACGGTGCCGAGGACGCCGATGCTGTAGAGGATCAGCAGCGTCGTGAAGTTCGGCGCGAGGCCGGCCGCCGCGGTCCACGCGCCCCAGAGACCGGTGACGATGAACAGCACCTTCTTGCGGCCGAACCGGTCGGCGGCCATGGCCCACAGCGGTCCGGCGATCATGCGGGCGAACCGCGACAGGCTCGCCATGATGCCCAGGGCGCCGAGGCTGAGCCCGAAGGCGTCGCGGATCAGCGGGAAGAACGTGTTGATCAGGCTGTTCTCGGAGTTGTCGACCGCGCTGGCCGCCGCGAGGGAGACGATCGCCTTGCCGCGGCCCTTCACGGGTGCCGCACCGGCTTCCTCCGGGGCCGCGGTGAGATTGCCGGTGTTCGCTCTGCCGGAGGAGTCGGAACCGTCCGCGTGGTTCACGCTCATCGGGTGTGTCCTTTCGCCGGGCGCTCGTCGTTGGGCGACCGCAGGTGCGAGAGGCTGGGCGGCGGTGGCGGTCGGTGCTCACCCGTCGTCCAGCCCGAGGTGCACACCATTGCGACAGACGTCACAGCGGGACAGAAGCGGTTGCCAGAAGTTGCAGCCGAGCCCGGCCTGACCTGCTCTCTCCGCCGACAACAGGACGCCCTGGCTCCGCCTGCGGGAGGCGGAGCCAGGGCGTCCTGTCCGGTCGGTGTCAGGCTCCTGCCGGGCGTTCGGGGAACTTTCCCTCCGAGCGGATGCGCTTGTTGAGCTCGGCGAGGTAGAGGTCCTCGTCGAAGTCGAGCGAGACCTCGTGGCCGAGCCAGCTCGACAGGTGGATCGCGTTGGCCAGCCGCACCCCGTTGACGCCCTCGCTGCCCGGCGCGAGCAGCGGCGTGCCGTCGAGGACGTTCGCCGCGAAGTTCTCCAGCACGCCCGAGTGCTGCGCGCCCCAAGCGGATTCGAACTCGATGACCTCCTGCGAGTAGTAGGTCGTCGGGTCCACCTCGCCCTTGAAGAGCTTGCGCACGTCGTCCATGCCCATGCGGTCCGAGAGCGCGCGCTCGTCGTCGACCAGGCGGGTGACGGTGGCGGTCTTCGAACCGTCGACGACGATCTTGCCGCGGTCGCCGAGGATCTCCAGCCGGTCGGTCCCGGCGAGGTCGTGGACGGCGGTGACGAAGGTGCCGGTGGCCCCACCGCCGTAGTCGACCACAGCCGTGACCTCGTCCTCCACGGCGATGTCGCGGCGGAAGCCGTAGGCGACCTTGGCGTACACCGACTTCGGGACGCCGCAGATCCACTGCCACAGGTCGAGCTGGTGCGGCGCCTGGTTGACCAGGACGCCGCCGCCCTCACCGCCCCAGGTGGCGCGCCACGCCGACTGCTCGTAGTAGCCCTGCGGGCGCCACCAGGTGGTGATGATCCAGTTCGTCCGCCGGATCGCGCCGATCTCGCCGTCGTCCACGATCTGCTTGATGCGCTGGTACAGCGGGTTGTTGCGCTGGTTGAACATGATCGCGAACGTCAGCTCGGGGTGCTGGGCCGCGCACTCGTTGAGCTCCTTGACCTGCTTGGTGTAGACCCCGGCGGGTTTCTCGACCAGCGCGTGGACACCGGCCCGCAGCGCGTCGACGCCGATCTGCGGGTGCAGGTAGTGCGGCACCGTCGTCACGACGGCGTCCACCTCCCCCGCGGCCAGCAGCGACTCGTGGTCCTCGTGCACCGGCACGCCGTGCTCGGCTGCGGCCTCCCGCCGGGCGGCCTGGACGTCGGCGATGGCGCCGATCTCGACGTTGGGCACCAGGCCGTCCTCGATGAACTTCGCGTACGCCGAGCCCTGGGCCCCGAAACCGACGATCCCGAGCCGGACCTTCCTGGACATGGGCGTTTCTCCTTCGTCTCGCGAGCCGGTGGCCGCGCCTCCTGGGGAAGAGGTGCACTCGTGACTCTGCGCGCTCGTGACCGGTTCGGCCACGGGTTGCCAGCTGTTTCCGGCCGTTGCTCCGGTCGGGCGTGGCAACAAGCGGCAACACGTAGGAGTGCCGTGGATCACCCATCATGGTGGGGGAAGACCTCTCCACCCGGCTCAGTGAGGAGCACCCCGCATGTGGACCCTCTCGGGATTCTCCGACGAGATCTCGCCCGAGCTCGCCGAGCAGGCCTCGCTGCTCGGCGAGCTCGGACTGTCGTACCTGGAGTTCCGCAGCGCGTGGGGCACCAACGTCCTCGACCTCGACGACGAGCAGCTCACCCGGGCGAAGGACCTGCTCGACGCCCACGGCCTGCGGGTGTCGAGCATCGGATCGCCGATCGGCAAGATCTTCCTCGACGAGGACTTCGACGCCCACCTCGACCGCGCCCGCCACGCCGTCGACGTCGCGCACCGCTTCGACGCCCCCTACATCCGGGTCTTCTCGTTCTTCATGCGCCCCGGCACCGACCCCGACCACGCCCGCGACGAGGTGCTGCGCCGCATGCGCGCCCTCGCCGACGTGGCGGAGCGGGGCGGCGTCGTCCTGCTGCACGAGAACGAGAAGGAGATCTACGGCGACCTCCCCCGCCGCTGCGTCGACCTCCTCGAATCGGTGGGGTCGCCGAACCTCCGCGCGGCGTGGGACGCCGCCAACTTCGTCCAGGTGGGCGTGCGGCCCTTCACCGAGGGCTACGCCGCGCTGCGCCCGCACCTGGAGTACGTCCAGATCAAGGACGCGCACCTCGCCGACGGTGAGGTGTGCGCGGCGGGTCGCGGCGACGGCGAGGTCGCCGAGACCATCCGGGCGCTGCGCGAGGACGGCTTCGACGGGTTCTTCTCCCTCGAACCGCACCTGTCCCAGGCGCACAGTTTCGGCGGGTTCTCCGGTCCCGAGCTGTTCACCGAGGCGTGGCAGGCGTTCACGGCCCTGCTGAAGGAGGAAGGGATCGAGCACCGATGATCACAGCGGCCGTCATCGGGTGCGGCGACGTCTCGGCCGTGCACCTCGACGCGATCGCAGCGTTGGAGGACGTCGAGCTCGTCGCCGTCTGCGACACCGATCCCGCGGCGCTGACCACGACCGCCGAGCGCTGCGGCGTCGCCGGGTTCGCCGACCACCGCGCCCTCCTGGAGGCGGTGCGCCCCGACGTCGCCCACGTCTGCACCCCGCACCACCAGCACGCGCCGGTGGCCCTGGACCTGCTCGACGCCGGGGTGCACGTGCTCGTCGAGAAGCCGCTCGCCCACACCCTCGACGAGGCCGAGCGCCTCGTCGAAGCCGCCGAGCGGAGCCGCAGCCGGGTCGGCGTGTGCTTCCAGAACCGGTACAACGCCACCGCGCAGGCCGCTCGGGAGGTGCTCGACTCCGGCGAGCTGGGCCCGGTGCGCGGCGCGACCGCGACCGTGATGTGGACCCGCACACCGGACTACTACCGCGCCAAACCGTGGCGCGGCAGGTGGGCCACCGCCGGTGGTGGGCTGCTCATCAACCAGGCCATCCACACCCTCGACCTGGTGCAGTGGCTCGTCGGCGAGGTCGTCGAGGTCCAGGGCCGCGCCTCCACCCGCCAACACCTCATCGAGGTCGAGGACACCGCCGAGATGCTCCTGACCCACGACGGCGGAGCGCGCAGCCTGGTGTTCGGCTCGCTGGCCAACGTGGTCCACGCACCCGTCACCATCGACATCACCGCCGAGCGCGGCACCCTCTCGATCCGCGGTGACCTCACCATCACCCACGCCGACGGACGGGTGCGCACGGTGGCCGAACGCCGGTCGTCGTCGAACGGTCGCTCCTACTGGGGCGCGTCCCACGAAGCGCTCATCCGGGACTTCTACGCCCAGCTCGGCGAGGACGAGCCCTTCTGGATCAGCCCCCGCGAAGCCACGAAGGCGCTCCGAGTCCTCACCGAGGTCTACGCCCAGAGCGACCTCGCCGAACCAGCGCACGCGGCCTCCCCCAGCCGCGCGCGCTAGTCCGGCGAGTCCCGCTCCCGTCAGCCCAGGCTCAGCGCCTCCTCGGCGGCGTTGGTCGCGAGCTCGCGGTCGGCCGCGACCAGGCCGAGCCGGGTGCGCCGGTCGAGCAGGTCGGAGACGTCGAGAGCGCCCTCGTGCCGCACCGCGAAGCGCAGTTCGGCCGGGGTGACGTCCACGCCGTCGATGGGTTCCAGGAGCCGCCGGTCACCGCCGGCCTCGGCGATCACGGCCGTCGCCTCCGTTCCGTAGCGGGAGATCAGCCGCTGCGGAGCGTCCACGGTGGACAGCCGTGCGGAGCTCGCCGCGCCGACGAGGGGGAGCTCGCGCGTGCGGCACGGCCGGGTGGTCAGCGCGGTGGCGTCCACGGCGTCCTGCGCCATCTTGCGGTAGGTCGTCAGTTTCCCGCCCACGACGCTGATCACGCCGTTGTCGCCGGTGATCACCGCGTGCTCGCGGGAGAGGTCCGAGCTCTGACCGTCACCGGCGTCCAGCAGGGGCCGCAGGCCGGAGTACGTGCCGAGCACGTCCTCCTCGCGTATCGGTCGCGCCAGCACGGAGTTGACCGTCGTCAGCAGGAAGGAGATCTCCTCGGCCGAGGCGGTCGGCACGTCGGGGATCGGGCCCTCCTGCTCCTCATCGGTGAGTCCGATGTAGACCCTGCCGTGCCCGGCGGGAAGCGCGAACACGAACCGGTTGGTGGTGCCGGGAATCGGCACGGTGAGCCCCGCGTCCAGCCCGCCGAACACCGCGTCGGAGACGACCAGGTGCGTGCCCCGGCTCGGGCGCAGGCGCAGTCCCGGCGCCACCTCGCCGGCCCACACCCCGGCCGCGTTGATCACCTTCCGGGCTCGGACGTCGACGGTCTCGCCGGTGAGCCGGTCCCGCAGCACGGCACCATCACCGGTCACCTCCTCCGCCGCGCAGCGCGTCAGGACGCGAGCCCCGTGCGACGCCGCGGTCCGCGCGAGGCCGACCACCAGCCGCGCGTCGTCGACGAGCTGACCGTCCCAGGACAGCAGCCCGCCGCGCAGCCCTTCCTGCCGAACGGTCGGCACCATCCGCCGCGTCTCCACGCGGGAGACCCGCCGCGGCGGGGCCAGCACCGATCCGGCGGTCCCGGAGCCGCGGCGCAGCAGGTCGCCCGCGACGAACCCGGCGGCCACCAGCGCCACCTGCTTCGCACCGACTCCCGAGAGCAGCGGCACCAGCTGCGGGAGCGGGCGGATCAGGTGCGGCGCGGTCCGCTCCATGAGGATGCGGCGTTCCACCGCGCTCTCGTAGGCGATCCCGACGTTGCCGGAGGCCAGGTAGCGCAGTCCGCCGTGCACCAGCTTCGAGCTCCACCGGCTGGTGCCGAAGGCCAGGTCGTGCTTCTCGGCCAGCACCACGCTCAGGCCGCGCGAGGCGGCGTCCAGCGCGACACCCGCGCCGGTCACACCACCGCCGACGACCAGCAGGTCGACCTCGCCTCCGTCGGCGAGCTCGGTCAGGTCCCTGGTGCGCCGGGCGGCGTTCAGCGAGATCATCAGATCACTCCTGGGGGCTGAGGTAGGCGTCGAGCACGACGCGCAGCTGCGCGTCGAGGCGTTCCGGGGGGAGCGCGTCGGAGACGATGCGGGCGGACAGGACCGCGGACTGCGCCAGCAGCAGGACCATCGCGGCGAGCTCGCCCGGGTCTCCTCGGCGGATCGTGCCGCTCTCCTGCCCGCTGCGGATGGCGGCGGTGAGGACGTCGAGGATGCGCTGCTGGCTGGCCCCGAGCCGGTCGAACACGTAGGTGGTCAGCAGCTCCGGGTCGGTTTCGAGGATCTTGACGAACAGCGGGTGCTGCCGGACGGCCGACACGGTGCGCACGATCCCGTCGATCCCGTGCTCGCGCGTCCCCTCCCCGGTGTCGGTGGGGAGCAGGGCGACGAGCTCGCGGGTGAGCAGGTCCGCGGACAGCGTTCGCACGTCAGGCCAGCGCCGGTAGACCGTCGGGCGACTCACCCCTGCGCGGCGGGCGATCTCCGCCAGGGTGGTGCGCCGCATGCCGACCGCGAGCACGCTCTGCTTCGCGGCGTCGAGGATGGCATCGTCGTTACGGCTTGACGTCATGTGTAAAACTGTAACGCATGACTGAGCTTGAGCACCGCACCCCGGAGCAGGAGTGGAACGCCTGGGGCACCGCCGAGGGGGCGAGCCCGGTTTCCGAGGAGGTGCGCACCCTCATCGAGCAGGGGCTCGGTGTGGAACGCCGGGACACCCCATCGGTGAGCCGTTCCGAGGTGCGCGTCGGGGAATCGCGACTGACCGCCGAGGTCCGCTCGGCGCTGGCCGCGATCGTCGGTGACGACGGAGTGCGCACCGACGACGACACCCGGCTGCTGCACTCGGGCGGCAAGAGCACCCCGGACCTGCTGCGCCGCCGCGCCGGCGAGGCGGAGTCCGCGCCCGACGCCGTGGTGCTGCCCGGCTCCCACGAGCAGGTGTGCGCGGTGCTGGCGCAGTGCGCCGAGCACCGGGTGGCGGTGGTCCCGTTCGGGGGCGGGACCAGCGTCGTCGGTGGCGTGGAGCCCGAACGGGGCGGCTTCAGCTCGGTCATCGCCCTGGACCTGCGGCTGCTGGACGGCCTGCTGGAGATCGACGCCGAGTCGCAGACCGCGACCTTGCAGGCCGGGCTGCGCGGCCCGGAGGCCGAGACCCTGCTGTCCGAGCACGGCTTCACCCTGGGCCACTTCCCGCAGAGCTTCGAGCACGCCAGCATCGGCGGCTTCGCCGCGACGCGCTCCTCGGGCCAGGCGTCGTCCGGCTACGGCCGGTTCGACGGCATGGTGGTGCGGCTGCGCGTCGCGACCCCGAACGGCGAGCTCGATCTCGGCCGCGCTCCCGCCTCCGCGGCGGGACCGGACCTGCGGCAGCTCTTCCTCGGTTCGGAGGGTGCGCTGGGGATCATCACCGAGGTGACCGTCCGGGTGCACCCGAAGCCGCGGGAGGTGGAATCCGAGGCCTGGTCGTTCCCGGACTTCGCCACCGGCGCGACGGCGTTGCGGCTGCTCGCCCAGGAAGGCGCGCTGCCCACCGTCGCCCGGCTCTCCGACGAGGCCGAGACCATGATCAACCTCGCCACCGCGCGCGACGTCGGCAGCGGCGAGCAGACCGGCGGCTGCCTCATGATCACGCGCTACGAAGGGCCCCGCATCGCCGCCCGCCAGCGAGTGGCGGAACTGCTCGCCGAGGCCGGCGGCTCCTCGCTGGGCGCCGGACCGGCCGAGAAGTGGGACCACGGCCGCTACCACGGCCCGTACCTGCGCGATGCGCTGCTCGACGTCAACGCCGTGGTGGAGACGCTGGAAACCGCGTGCACCTGGTCGCAGCTGGCGGAGACCTGCGATGCCGTGCGCGCGGCGCTCACCGAGTCGCTGCAGGCGCAGGGCACCCCTCCCCTGGTCATGTGCCACATCTCGCACGTGTACCCGACGGGTGCGTCGCTGTACTTCACGGTGGCCTGCGGCCGCGGCGAGGACCCGGTGGCCCAGTGGATGCGGGCCAAGCGCGCGGCGGGCGACGCCATCAGCCGCTCCGGAGCCACCATCACCCACCACCACGCCGTGGGCATGGACCACGGCGCGTGGCTGACCGACGAGATCGGTGAGCTCGGCGTCCAGGTGCTGCGCGCGGTCAAGTCCACTGTGGACCCCTCCGGCGTCCTCAACCCCGGCAAGCTGATCCCGTGATCACCGACATCGCCCTGCTGGTCAACCCGCGCTCCGGCCAGGGCCGAACCGCCGCCGTCGCGCTGCGCGCGCTGCGACACCTGCGGGCGTCCGGCGCGTCGGCGACGGTCCTGGTGGGCCGGGACCAGGCGGATTCGCTGGCGCTCGCGCGCCGAGCCGTCGCGGCCGGAACCGGGGCGCTGGTCGCCTGCGGCGGTGACGGAGTCGTCAACACCGCGCTGCAAGCGGTCGCCGGGACGGACACGCCCTTCGGCGTCATCCCCGCCGGAACGGGCAACGACCACGCCCGGATGCTCGGAGTCCCGCGCCACGACCCGGTGTCCGCCGCGCAGGTGGTGCTCGACGGCGCCGTGCGCCCGATCGACCTGGGACGCGTCGGCGACCGCTGGTTCGGCACGGCGTTCGCCGGCGGCTTCGACGCCCTGGTCACCGAGCGCACCAACCGGCTGAAGTGGCCGCGCGGCAAGCTGCGCTACAACCTCGCGACGCTCATCGAGCTGGCGGCGCTGCGTCCGCTGGACTACGTCCTGGAACTCGACGGCCGGACGGTGTCGACGCAGGCGATCCTGGTCGCGGTCGGCAACGGCCAGACCTACGGCGGCGGCATGCGGATCTGCCCGGACGCGGTGCCCGACGACGGCCTGTTCGACGTCACCGTCATCGGCCCGGCCCGGCGCGACCAGATCGTGCGGCTGCTGCCCACGATCTACCCCGGCACGCACGTCCAGCACTCGCAGGTGACGACCTACCGGGCCAGCCGGGTCCACCTGTCGACTCCGGGAGTCATGGGTTACGCCGACGGCGAGCGGTTCGCGGAGTTGCCGGTGACGTGCGAATGCGTCCCTCTCGCGGCCAAGGCCCTCGTGCCGGCCTAGACGAGGGGACCCCTCGGGGGGAACGCGTTGCTGCGACCCGGCGATCGGCCGGGTCGCAGCAACAGCGTCACCACCTACTGGGTGAGCAGGGTCAACCCGTAGGCGGAGAGGGCTTCTCGGACCGGCTGGTAGTAGGTCTCGCCGCCGGTGCGGCAGTCGCCCCAGCCGCCGGAGGTCATCCCCTGGGCCTGGTTGCCGGAGATGAACGAACCGCCGGAGTCGCCCGGTTCGGCGCAGACGTTGGTCCGGGTGAGCCCGCTGACGGTGCCCTCCTGGTAGCGCACCGACTGGTTCTTGGCCAGCACGGTGCCGCAGTGCCAGCCCGTGGTGGAACCGGAACGGCAGATCGACGAGCCCAGCGGGGCTTCCGCGGTCCCGGACACCCGGACGTAGCCGCTGCTGTAGTCGTAGACGAGGGGGTATCCGGTGTCGTCGGTGCCGGTGTTGACGAAGGCGTAGTCGTTGCCGGGGAAGGACGAACCGGCGAAGTAGCCGGTCGGCTGGGTGGTGCGCTCACCCGGCGCACCGCAGTGGCCCGCGGTGACGAATCCACCTTGGACGGCGAAGCCCATCGAGCACCGCGCGCCGGAGGCGGTGTAGTAGGCGTAGCCGCCGACGACGTCGGCGTAGGTCTCCGGCTGCGCGGGAAACTCCACCACCCGCACCGATTCCTCCGGGACCTGCGCGTCGCGCACGAAACTCGTTGCCTGCTCGGCGGTTCCGGGCTGGGTGGTCACCACCACAGCGTTCTCCCGCACGTCGGCGTACCAGCCGGTCACCGCCGCGGGGGCCTGCGCGCCGCGGCCGTTGAGGGCTTCGACGATCCCGTCGAGCTGCCGCTCGCTCGCGGCGACCTGCCGGGGTTCGGCACCGGCCGCGCGCACCTCGTCGGACTTCGCCGCGTCGGTGGTCCCGACGACGAGCTTGCCCAGGTTCGCGTCGAAGTAGGAACCGCCGTAGCTGCCCGCGAGCGCGTCGCGCAACGCGCTGTCCGCTCGGGCGGCGACGGCCTCCTGGCCGAGCCGCGCCACGGCCTGGTCAGCGGTGAGGCCGAGGTCGCGCTGCATGGCCGTGACCAGCTCCGGCGACACCGGCGGACCGGCGGGTTCGGCGATGGTCGCGGGTGCGGTCAGCGCTGCGACCGTTCCAGCGGCGACCAGCGCCGCTCCGGTGATTCGTGCTGCGGTTCTGGGTTTCATCGGACGCCTTTCGCTCAGGGATCACCGGCCCGATCCGGGCGTGCGGGATCCGCTGCAGTGGAGTCGATCAAGGCGATCGGTCAGACCACCGATCAATGAGTGAGCCGATAAAGTGCCAGTGAGGCCAGAGAAATCATCGGACGAGAAGAAGATTAACCCGGTTTCATCCGCAATCAACTATTCGTCGCGGAAACGAGCATTTTTCGCCAAGGCCTTGCGGATCTCACCAGAATTCGCCCAAAGCAGGCGCGGTGGACCCGTTCGCACCAACCGCCAGTCGCGAGCAGCGCCCGTGCGGCGGAGGCGAACGGGTGATGCCCGAGGATCGCCGCACCCGCTGTCGTCCAGGAAAAGCACGAGAACCGAGAATCAATCGGAACTCTTCATTCCACTTGCAATTCCTAGGCCACCTCCGCGCTCGCGATCTCACCGGGCTGCGGACCCGCAGAACGCGCACCGCCCAGCCGTCACAAGCGGCCCGGGTTCGGCCAGAGCACCGTGTCGGGCGGGATCACCCAATTTCAGGTGGTTGGAGCCTCGAGGCGTTCGGGCGGTCAAGCCGCGTGCAGGCGGATCGCCTCGATCAGATCCGCCGGGCTCGCTTCCTTGAGCACGTAGCCGACCGCGCCGGCGTCCATCGCCTGCTGCACCATGCCGCTCTGCGCCGCGGTGAGCACCAGCACGCGGATCTCCGGGCGGGACGCGCGGATCGCGCGGGTCGCCTCGACTCCGTTCATCACCGGCATCGCGAGGTCCATGAGCACCAGGTCGGGCTGCGTGGCCGCCACGGCCCGCAACGCTTCGACCCCGTCGGCGCACACCCCGGCGACGTCGATTCCCGAAGCGGCGAGCAGTGCGGAGAGCCCGCGTCGAACGGACTCGTGGTCGTCCACGATCAACACCCGGATCACGGCGCACCCCCTCCATCGACGTGGAGTCCGCACCTTCGAGGCAGTGTGCGGTTCCCCTCCCGACGTCAGAAGCCATCCGGTAGGGGGACCCACACCCGAAACATGGGGGGTTCGCGCCCGAGCCACCAGGGGATTAACTCCTGCCGCCGAGCGCGGAGGAGCGCCTGGAACGCCCGGTGGTCCGGGGCGCGAGAGGGGATCGCGCCCCGGCCCACCGGGGACCGCCGTGCAGCACGACGGTCAGTGTGCGGACGCCTTCTCAGCGCCCGCGCCGGTCAGCGAGCGAACCTCCATCTCCGCGTACTTGTCCTCCAGGTGCTCCTTGGACAGGACCGTGCCCAACCACCCGAAGAAGAACGCCGCCGGGATCGAGACCAGGCCCGGGTTCTGCAGCGGGAACCAGTGGAAGTCCACGTTCGGCAGCATCGACTCCTCGGTCCCGGACACCGCCGGGGAGAACACGATCAGCACCACGGTGGTGACCAGACCGCCGTAGATGCTCCACAGCGCACCGGAGGTGTTGAACCGCTTCCAGAACAGCGAGTACAGGATCGTCGGCAGGTTCGCCGAGGCCGCCACGGCGAAGGCGAGCGCCACCAGGAACGCGACGTTCTGGTTGCGGGCCAGGATGCCGCCGACGATGGCGACCGCGCCGATGACCACAGCGGTGATCCGCGCGACGCGGACCTCCGCGTCCTTGTCCTCGACCTTCCCGCGCTTGATCACGTTGGCGTAGATGTCGTGGGCGAACGACGCCGACGCGGTGATGGTCAGCCCCGCCACCACGGCCAGGATCGTGGCGAAGGCGACCGCGGCGATGAACCCGAGCAGCAGCGGTCCGCCCAGCGCCTGGGCGAGCAGCGGTGCCGCGGAGTTCGACGAACCCGGCGCGTTCTTGATCGCCTCCGGGCCCACGATGGCCGCCGCGCCGTAGCCCAGCACCAGCGAGAACAGGTAGAACAGGCCGATCAGCCAGATCGCCCACACCACCGAGCGCCGCGCCTCCTTGGCGGTCGGCACCGTGTAGAAGCGCATCAGCACGTGGGGCAGTCCCGCGGTGCCCAGCACCAGGGCGATGCCCAGGGACAGGAAGTCCAGCTTGCTGGTCTCGGACTTGCCGTACTTGGCGCCGGGGTTGAGCAGCTTCTCGCCGGAGGACGCCCGGTCGACCGCCGCCTGCAGCAGACCGGAGAAGTCGAAGCCGTAGAGCCCCAGCGTCCACACCGTCATCACGGCCGCGCCGCTGATGAGCAGCACCGCCTTGATGATCTGCACCCAGGTGGTGCCCTTCATGCCGCCGACCAGCACGTAGACGATCATGATGACGCCGACGATCGCGATCACCAGCGCCTGCCCGCTCCCGCTGGACACGCCCAGCAGCAGCGAGACGAGCACTCCCGCACCGGCCATCTGCGCCAGCAGGTAGAAGAAGCTGACCATCAGCGTCGAGGTCGCCGCCGCAGCGCGCACCGGGCGCTGGCGCATCCGGAACGCCAGCACGTCGCCCATCGTGTACTTGCCGGTGTTGCGCAGCAGCTCGGCGACCAGCAGCAGCGCCACCAGCCAGGCGACCAGGAAGCCGATCGAGTACAGGAACCCGTCGTAGCCGTAGAGCGCGATCGCGCCGACGATGCCGAGGAACGACGCCGCCGACAGGTAGTCACCGGCGATCGCGATCCCGTTCTGCGGCCCGGAGAACGCGCGGCCGCCCGCGTAGTAGTCGGCCGCGCTGCGGGTGTTGCGGCTGGCGCGCAGCACGACGACCAGCGTCACCACGACGAAGGCCGCGAAGATTCCGATGTTGAGCAGCGGGTTGCTTCCTTGCAACCCCTGCGCGAGGTGGTACATCCCAGCTACTCCTCAGGGTTGTCAGGAGGCGTCTTCGACCTTGGCGCGGATGCGCTCGGCCACCGGGTCCAGGTTCCGGTTGGCGTAGCGCACGTAGATCGTGGTGATGACGAAGGTGGACACGAACTGCAGCAGGCCCAGCACCAGCCCGATGTTGATGTTGCCGACGAGCTTGATCGACATGAAGCCGTGCGCGTAGTCGGCCAGCAGCACGTAGACCAGGTACCAGACGAGGAACAGCGCGGAGACCGGGAAGACGAACGCCCGCAGCCGCCGGCGCAGCAAGGCGAAGTCCTCGCTGGCGTGGGCCTCGTGCCACACATCTTCGGTGGGCGGCGGATTGGCCGAGTCGGTGGTGCTCACGGATCCTCCCTAACGTGTGAGGAGCGCCACGTTAAGGAAGCCACGAGCTGCAGCGGGAGCCGTCCGGGACCGATGACCGACGCACGAGACGAACGGTCGACGAACGGCGCGCCGACCGGGACGAGCGGTCGTGCCCGTCTCCTGCCCGTTACCTGCGCGTCAACATCGCGTTCAGGAGCGCGAGGGTTCGTCCAGGTGCAGGCGCAGCATGGCGGTCTCCGCCCACGTCGGGGTCTTCCCGCGCAGCGAGACCGCGATCATGGTGGCGAAGGACAGCGGCACCGCCCACGGAGCGGGCTGGGCGAGCAGGATCGCTGGGACGCCGTCGAGCTGCGGGCCGAACAGGGTCGCGCCGATGGCTCCCGACGTGGCGGTCAGCCCGACGAGCACGCCCCACAGCGCTCCGGTCCGGGTCAGCCGCGGCCACCAGATGCCCAGCACCAGCAGCGGGCAGAACGTGGCGGCCGCGACGGTGAAACCCCAGGTCACAAGCACGCCGGCGGACAGGTGGGCGGCTTGCAGCGCGAGCAGGACGACCACGGCCGCCGCACCCAGCACGGTCCAGCGCAGCTGGCCGAGACCGCCCGGGGTGAGGTCGTGGGAGATCGCGCCGGAGACCACCAGCAGCAGGCCCAGCGAGGTCGCGAGGAACGCCGCGAACGCCCCGCCCGTGAGCAGCGAGGTGAACACCGTGCCGACCCAGCCGGTGTCGACCTGCGCTGGCAGCCCGACCACGACCGAGTCGGTGACGCCGGAGAGGTACAACTGCGGCACGAGCACCCGGCCGAGCGCGCCGTAGATGCCCGGGAACAGGTAGAAGCTGCCCAGCAGCAGCACGGTGATGGCCGCGGCCCGGCGTGCCGCGCGCCCGTCGGGGCTGGTGTGGAACCGCACGATGACGTGCGGCAACCCCATCGTTCCGAACATGGTGGCCACCAGCACCGCCCAAGTCCCCAGCAGCGGGTGGCCGGCGTTCTCCAGGTCCAGCAGCGGCCGCCGCCAGTCCGGCCCGCCCGGCACGTCCATGCCGTCGATCTCGGGGACCGCCGCACCGGCCGGGAACGTCAGCGTCCGCCCCGCCTCGATCTCGTGAGCGCCCGGCGGCAGCGGTACCGGCCGTCCCTCGGCGTCGCGCGCGGTCACCGGTTCGGTGACGTCGAGGTCCACCGCGACGCGGAACGTCACGGGGGTGTCCTCGGCGAAGTGGGTGAACTGCACCGGGTGCAGCGCCTCGTGCCGCACCGCCGGGCCCACCTGCAGCACCAGCCACACCGCGGGGATCACGAACAGCAGCAGCTTCAGGCAGAACTGGAACGCCTGCACGTAGGTCGCCGCCCGCATGCCGCCCAGCGCGAGCGTCACCGACACCGCGGTCCCGGCGATGACCACGCCCACCCAGTACGGCGTCCCGCTGACGACGCTGAGCACTAGTCCCGCGGTGCGGAACTGCGGGACCAGGTACAGCCCGCCGATGATCAGCACCACCACCGCGGCCAGCCGCCGCAGCTCCGGCGAGGCGAAGCGGGCCTCGGCGAAGTCGGGCACCGTGAGGGCCCCGGACCGGCGCATCGGGGCGGCGACGAGCACCAGCATCGCCACGTACCCGGCGGTGAACCCCACCGGGTACCACAGCGCCCCCACGCCGTGGGACAGCATCAGCCCGGCCACGCCGAGGAACGACGCCGCCGAGAGGTACTCCCCCGAGACCGCCGCCGCGTTGACCAGCGGTGACACCTGCCGGGAGGCGACCAGGAAGTCCGAGGTGGTGCGCATGGCCGCCACCCCGCGCAGCCCGATCAGCAGCGTGAGGAGCACGACGACCGCGACGGCCAGCAGCGCGAACACGGCTCAGCGCTCCTCGACGCGCTCGGCCGCGCGCAGCTGCCAGCGCGCCAGCGCGGCCATCGCCGGGAACGGCAGCAGCACCAGCAACGCCCAGGAGACCGGGACGCCCAGGACCCGCACCTCGTCGAGCGCGGGCGCCGCGGCGAACACCAGCGGCAGCCCGAAGACCAGCGCGAACAGCAGGAGCAGCGTCACCGCGCCGAGCCTGCGCTGCGCCCGGTGCAGGGACCTGGCCCGCAGGGCCTCCCCCGGTTCGAGGCGCGGCGCTCGCCAACGCCGCCGCATCATGCGGCGAGCGTGCGCCACCCGGGTTTGCGGGCTGGTCACCGCCACCCGCTTCGGGCCACCGCTCATCCGCGCCCCCGCGAGTGGGTGCTCTCGGCCTGACGGGCGTTGTCCAGCAACCGCTCCCGCAGGTCCCGGGCGTGCCTGCGGCTGACCGGGACGTCCCCGGCGTCGGTGTGGGCGTTGAGCGCTCCGGCGGAGTCGCTGCGCAGTTCCCGCACCGCGTCCAGCGACAGCAGGAAGCTGCGGTGCACCCGCACGAAACCGGCTCCCTCCCAGTACTCCTCGAGCCGGGAGAGCGGCATGCGCACCACGTGCACGCCGCCGCGGGTGTTCAGCCGCACGTAGTCGCCGTGCGCCTCGACGAACAGCACCTCGCTGCGCCGCACGTAGCGGGTCCGCCCCGCCGTCTCGACCGGGAGCGCGACCATCGCGTCCGGCTGCGCCGGAACGGGTTCGGCGACGTCCTCAGTGGCCAGCAGCCGGGTGACGCGATCCAGCGCCGCCGAGAGCCGTTCCGCGCGAACGGGTTTGAGCAGGTAGTCAACGGCTCCGATGTCGTAGGCCTGCACGGCGTGCTGCTCGTAGGCGGTGACGAACACGATCACCGGCGGCTCGCTCATCTTCGCCAGCAGCGACGCCAGCTCCATGCCGTCCAGCCCGGGCATGGAGATGTCCAGGAACACCACGTCGAACCGGTCGCTCTGCAACGTGCGCAGCGCGCTCAGCGAGTCCGAGGCCGCCACGACCTCGGCGACCTCGGGCGCCTCCCGCAGCAGCCTGCACAGCTCGTCGAGCGCGGGCGGGAGGTCGTCCACTGCCAGCGCGCGCAGTCCTTCGGTCAACTCGGCACCACTCCCGGATGGAATCGCGGGACGCGGACGACCACTCGGGTACCCGCTCCCTCGGCGGTTTCCACGACCAGCCCGTACCAGGCCCCGTAGACGCTGCGCAGCCGCCGGTCGACGTTGGCCAGCCCGACCGAGTCGGCCGGCCCGTGCCCGGCGAGGATCGCCTCGGCGTGGGCGGGGTCCATGCCGACCCCGTCGTCCTCGACGCTGATGACCAGGTCGTTGCCCTCGGCTTCGCCGCGCACCTGCACGGTGCCGACGCCTTCGGAACCCGGGGTGAACCGGGGTTCCATGCCGTGCCGCACGGCGTTCTCGACCAGCGGCTGCAGCACCAGGTACGGGATCGCCACGGCCAGCACCTCGGGCGCGACGCGGATCTGCACCCGCAGCCGCTCCCCCAGCACCGCCCGCTGCAGGGCGAGGTAGGTCTCGATGGCGTGGAACTCGTCGGAGACGGTGGTGTAGTCGCGGTGCCGGGCGAGCCCGTAGCGGATGAACTCGGCGAAGTCGAGCATCAGCTCGTGGGAGCGCTCGGGGTCGGAGCGCACGAGCGAGCCGATCACGGTCATCGCGTTGTACATGAAGTGCGGGGAGATCTCGGCCCGCAGCGCGCGCAGCTCGGACTGCGCGGCCAGCTCCGCCGAGTGCTCCAGCCTGCCGTGCTCCAGCGCGTCCTCGACCCAGGCGGTGGCTTCGCGCACCGCCGACATCCGGACCTCGCCGTCGATGACCAGCACACCGGCGAGCTCCTCCTGCACCAGCAGCGGCATGGCCACCAGCGGTGGGCGGCCGCTGCGGGTTTCGGTGTGCAGCACGTCGGCCACCGAGGTCACCGCGTCCGGCTCGGCCTTGGACCTGCCGGACCACTGCAGCGACCCGGACAGGTCGCTGATCCCGACCGCGTTCACGTCGAGGAGCCGACGGAGGTCGCGCAGCGCGCTGGGCACGCCGGGTCCTGCGGGGCCGGCGCGGAGGTTCACGGCCAGGCGGCGCGCGGTGCGCAGCACCGATTCGGAGTCCGAGCGCCGCAACGACCACGCGCCTGACGGCGTGCGGTGGGTCGGTGCCGGCATCGAGAACCCCAAATCGCCATTGATGGATGCTGGGATGCTAATCCGTTCGGCTGACGTGAGCGAGACCGCTCATCGGCCGCTCGTCGCGGAGCAGGGGCGTTCGGACGCGTCAGCACGACGATCGGTCGCGCAGGTGGTGCCAGAGATCACGGGAGTTGCTTACGTTGCGTGCCCAGTACCGCGCACCGAGCATCAGGGAGTGTCCGTGAGCAACGAAGCCCACGACCGATTCGCACCGTCCGAGGATTTCGCGGCGCAGGCCAACGCCACGTCGGCGCTCTACGGCCAGGCCGATGCGGACCGCGAGGCGTTCTGGGCCGAGCAGGCATCGCGGTTGCAGTGGGACACCGAGTGGGACCAGG